>NZ_JABKBZ010000118.1:0-8777 GCF_013166635.1 Lentimicrobium sp. S6
CAACCACCGGCAGAAAGGTCACCTTCAGTCGTTTCTTGCTAAAGCAATATTATGAAAATAAGTAATGAAAAACACATATATTTGAACCTAAATTAAAATAGTCCGATTAATAGGGGGCTAGACCAAAGGCGTAAATTTAAAAAATTAAGTTTTTATAGTTTATGTAATATATCAAAAAAAGTCTAAAACTTGAGTTTTAGTGAAAGTATGATTGGGACTATTGAACGAATACTCAGTATTATTGAATAAGCGTTTTTAGGCAAGTTATGTGTGACTTTAAAAAAAAATCGATATAAGTCTTCGTGTTTTGGTTTAAAACACTTTGTATACGCTATTTATAATAAATTTAATTATTTGTTATAATTTATTTTTAAGTTGATATCGCATTACTATTTGAATACATTTGTACCATAATTAAGGACAAATGAGCGCAATCACCGTCATATTTTTTATAGCTGTTTTTTTTATACAGCTGAGTTTGTTTTATGCCCCATTATATTATATTGGGTATAAGACATTTGCTTTGAATAAAAAAATTGGAGATGCTAAGTTGATGGGGACATTAATTGTAATAGCAGCTGGGTTATCATTGCTCACCTATCCCATTTTCTTCAATGTTTTCCGCAGCATTGTTGTTTAGGTCATTTTGATCTATTAGTTCATTATTTGGCAAATCGTTATCTATAGTAGTGTCTGCCATAATTGATTTTCTGGCATCTATTAACTCAATCATTTTTATTTTTCTTTCTTGACTTGCATTTAAGAAATTTGTCAAAGTTTGAAAAGGGCCATCCCCAGATGCTTTAAATTCATACTCCCCTAAATCAAGTTCTAATGTAGGATTATCTGAGAATGCAAATATAAATGCAAGCGAAAGGATGCCGACCTTGAAAGTTCCTGACAATGCCATTTTTCCTTTTGACTGAACTTTTATTTTTATAAACAAGTCCTCATTAATTTCAACTCCGTTTTCTTTACAGACTTCATGATAGAAGTATGTTAGAGAGCTTAGGAATTTATTAAATTGAAATGCATTTATCGACTGGTCTTGCTTAATTCTGATAACTACATGGCCAATATCCCCAATAAGGAATAAACTTGAAATATGACTTTCAATGGCCTCTTGTAAATAATCGATATTAGTAACAGCTGCTCTACCATTAAAAATTCTTGCCAAATCACCTTCGAATTTTGATCTACGCTTTTTGAGCAACCAATTTACTTTTCTTCTTTTCTGTGGATATGGCTCATGGGTTTCTTTAAAGATAAAATGTCTATCATCATCTACTACATACATATCCTGTAGAACTTCACCAATAGCCAATTCGAATGAATTTTTACTTGGAATAATGATGATATCACCAGGTTTAATTTCATGGTAAAAACTAACAACCTGATTTGCCCACTTTGTGCATTCACCACCTTCATAAGAAGAATTATTTTCAATATATTTCCTTAGTGTTAGAAAACCGGTCCTTTCTTCTTTTTCTTTTTTTAGTGTAACCTGGTGTGCATTTTTAATAAGGTCTATTGGGATGTTATTTAGACCAATACCTACATAGTCTTCGTGGAAGAATTCGTTGAATAAATCTCCAGAATAAGTTCTAAGGAACCAATATTTTCTGTCTTCTGATATTATCCTAAATTTTAGATCGTCTGGTATTAAGCTTTGATTCATAATAATATATTTGGTTTTATTTTACTTGGATTGAAATTTTGCAGATAGCTCAGGAGAAACTTCTTTAAGTTCTATACCAATAATACTGTAATTGCCATCAATATAAACTAATAACTTTCCATTTTGTTTTTTTATAGTTAGGTCTTTTTTTCTAACATTTGTTATATATAGACCGACTACAGCTATTAATGAGAAAAATAATAAAATGATAGTTATAGTTTGTATCATGTTGTAAATGAGGTTGATAATTTGTATATTTGCAAAGAACTAAAAGTGTATATAATGTATGTAATTCGTGTTTTATATCGTACTGTTATTTATTTAATTCCTGGTTTGTTTATAGTTTTTCTATTTTTTATTGGCATGCTATTTGACTTAGTAAAAACAGAAATTCATTTCTTTTATATTTTGCATTTGTCGAATCCTTGGCAAAGAATAAAATTCAAATACCAAGATTACAAGTCTTATAGGTTGCTAAAAAAAATTAGGCGAGCCTACAATCTACCAAGCCAATAACTTCTATTTCCCCCTCAAAAGATCAATAATCTCAGCCTTCAACTCCACCTCCTTCTGGAGTTGCTTAATATCTTTTTCTAGTCTTTCAACCTTATTTTTTTCGTTTAAGTAATCCGATTCAAGCTTAACAACCTTTGTTTCAAGGCCTTCGATTATTCGCTTGTATTTAGATTCAAAAAGGTCTTCTTCTATAAGTTCACAGGGTGATACATTTAAACTTGCTGCGATTTTTATAAGCATATCCAAATCAAGATCCAATTCGTAGTTTAAGATAGCACGTAATTTTCTTTTTGATATACCAGAAGAGGCTGAAACCTCATCAATATTATGTATTCGCATTCGAATGTTGGCAATCGAATGCTTTAGATTTATTCCATGTTTTATAAGTACCACATCTTACTTTTCAAGTAATCCAATAATCCTATCCTTCAACTCCACTTCCTTCTCCAAACCCTTAACCTCAGTCTTAAGCTGTTTCAAATCCTTCTTAAGGCTTTCAACCTCCCTCTTTAGTTTAATTTCAACCTTATTATATTTATCCTGGTTAAAGTTGCCGGTATTAATAATATTGCCAGTGCCTTTTTGACTTTGTTTTATGGAGTGCTTGGTTTGGCTTGAGGAGTTTATGTTGGTATCGAAAAATTCGCGGATGTCAACATTTAAAGATTCTGCCATTAGATAGAGAGTGTCAACATCTAATTTTGATCTTCCTGAGAAATAATTAAAAACAGTCTGAGGTGTTTTATCAATCATTTCTGCAAATTCAGCCTGAGTTAATTTATTTTTCTTAAGTAAGGCTTTGATATTCAGTATTATAATATCCATATAGCAAAATAAATACAAATTAAATTACAAAATACTTGCAGATTTACTGCAATATGTTTTATATTTGCATCAAACATTACTTTTAAGACCGCCAAGTATTAAAAGTTTAAAGCAAACAGTCATGCAAGATAGTACAAAAATTCAAGATTCCACTAACGATTTAGATGGATATTCAGATTTCAAAGATTATTTAAGTAAAAATTTAAGTCATTTTGAATTTGAAAACCTTCACACCACATTAGGTTACGAAAGTAGGGTACGAGTAGCCAGGTTACTCAACGAAAAAAGCCCCTGGTCATTCAACGAGTTATCAGAAACCATTAAGATGCTCGAAAACCCCAAAGCCCCAACCATTCTATTAAAACATTTCGAGGTGCCACATTCATTAACTCAAAATGAAATGCTGGTAATAGACACGTTTGCAATGGAGGGCTAAGCCATGACACCAACTCGATTTTTGTCATTCCGTAAGGAGGTGCAGGATTCCATTGTAAACCTGTTTTTCAATCATTACAAAATCACTTTTGATGAAATGGAAAGCATTTTACAAAATGTAAATCCGGTGTTATTAATCAACCTCCCCAAAGAGGCTGCTACCTCAGCTGAAATGCTAGACAGTGAGGAGCAAAAGCAATTCCTAAGCCAATTAAACACCCTAAAAAGTAATTCTTATGAAAAAGCGATATAAGTCATTGGTTAAGAGTGAACAGAGAGCAGTGTATTATCTATTATCTTTCGAACACACGGTACATCCTTGTGATATAGATATAGCCTTAACCGAGCTCAATCCGGAATTAAAACTAACAAAAGAAACCGCCATAATTACAAAGGTTGAAATTCCAAGTGCAAGCATGAAAGCTAATTTCAAGAATTTCCTAAACATTTTTAAAAGACCTAAATCATGAGCGATTTAATAGTAATTGAAAAAGAAGATTTGGCCCAGCTCATGCGCCAAGTAGTAAAAGAGGAGCTAAAGCAATATTTGCCCAAACCCGATCCAAATGGCCGCACCTATAACCGTACTCAGGTAGGTAAAATCCTAAAAAGAGGAAGCCGAAAAGTAAACGAGCTCATTGATTTAGGCATGATTAAAATTACCAAGGACGGCCAAATAACTGAGGAAGCATTAAATAATTATTTAGAAAATAAACGATAGTAACACCAATGGAAAATCAAGACAAAATTATCCTGGATAAACTAAAAACAGGCCAGCCACTTGTATTTACCAATCACAAGCTATTAGGCAAAGAGCGCACACTAAAAGTGTTCTATTATCCTCAAGAAATGGTTAAAGAAGCCACTAGATATTTCGTCAAGTTTAAAGGTGAAATAGTTTTTGTAGCAGATAATTATAAGCTGCTTAAAATGGGCTTAACCCCATTTATTGATAGATATAAACTGGAATTACAGTAAAGATATTTCCGTAGCTCTGCCGGGGGGCAACTGCGGAGGGGTCGGCAGGCTGATGCAAGGATCGGAAAAAAGGGGCTTTGTTCTCTTGAGTTACACAGCTCCTTTTTCCTTTCTTTTTTTAACAAGTACGGAAACCGCAAGATATAAAACCGTACTCCACCCGTTCCTTGCTAGGTCAGGAGTGCCCCTAAAAAAACCCATTAGAAAAAACATAATAAATGCGAAGACTTCAATAGATAAGAAATTTCGATAGTAATAAACGTAATCAATTAACCGCCATATGATTCAGATAATTGAGTGTACTGAAAAGCCAAACCTCTTCAATGGTTTAGCTGCAAATGTTCCGATAGGTTATACAATAACCAACGAAATCACCAAAGAAGAAAGACAAGAAACTAAGGTTCCCACCAACTTACGACATTGGAAAGAAAAGCAATTACGCAAAGAAGTATTAAGGGCAGCTCGTAAACTTCACAAAGCACGAATGTATGCTTTTCAGAACATTGAAGCCAATGAGAAAAATTATAAATGGGAGTGTGTGTTAATGCTCGATGATAAATTCAGGGAGATATCAGCCGAACAAGATTATTATGATGCTTTAAGATTTATCAATAGTAAAATGATATGGTTATTCGACCATATTTCACCATCAACCACATCACGTTTTTACAAAGGCTACCAAGCCCAATTATCAATTCTAAAGCAGTTTATTCTAAAAGAACTAAAGCACGCTAGAACGTCCAGAAATCGCAATAAGAAAACCCAAAATTAGAAAAATGTATAATCCTAGATACCAACCCTTTACCCCCTGTGTCCATAATTAAGGAACATTTGGAGTGAATATTTGGAGTGAGTGTCTAGAGTAAATCAAAAAATAATAATGTCAGAAAAGCCAATTAACCCAAATCGTAGGCGAAGCGGAAAAATTAGCTTTCTCAGAAGAAAAAATCAAAATTTAGTGGACCAATTGAACGTACATACTGAAAACACAGTTTTAAATGAAGAAACAAAAACATATGTTTCTAAGTTCGTCAAAAACGTGAGAGATTGTGCTAGTCTTTCATTGTATGAACAAACGGCCACAGATATAAAACACATCAGTTCCCATACATGCGATCATAAGCTTTGCTTTATCTGCAATTACTTACGACAAAAGAAAATTAGGCGTAAGTATAGCCTTTGGTTCGATAATAACCCTCATTTCCTCACCATCCTAAAAGAAAAAGGATCTACATATGTAGAAAAAGTAATTACCATTTGGCAGCATGAAAACAAATATTCGGAATACGAAATTGTTTCAAGAGTAAAATTTGAAGTCATGCATTTGCTATTAACAGTACGACATACTGAGGATGGTTTCAAAGGCGAAAAATTCTATCAGAAAGAATTTAGGCGTTTGTTTAATCTCATGCGAAAAAAAGAGGAATGGTTATCCTGGGTTTATGGAGGTGAATTTGGTTTTGAGATTACTAAAAAAGAGAATGGATATCATATTCATGTTCATTCAATGATTTTCGTGAAAAAAGGCTATAGAAATAGAAATAAGATTTACAGAATGATATTTGAGCTTTGGAATAAGGCCACTGTAGATGAAACAAACGATAAAAAAGAATTTACAGAAAAGGAATTAACAGCCATCAAAAAGAACTGTGGTAATATTCCCAATTGGGAAGCTCCAGAGGATTTTGTAAAACGATTAAAACCAAATGGAGCCACAAGAATCAGACTCGAGGGCTTATACATTCGTGATGATGATGGAAAGAAAATTTACGTAACAGAATACACAGGACAAAACGTAATGAAATCACTACTCGAAATCATCTCTTATCATTTTGAACCTTATGCATTCGATAAGGAAAACGATGAATTTGACGTTCCTCTTATGGTCGAGTTACTTCCTTACATGTTCAATCTTAGAATATACGATCGTTTTGGAATCCTGCATAGTGAAAGCCCATTAGCCATGAAAAACAATTCTTTACTAAGCGATTTAGAGGAGGCACTGGAGAGCAAAGAAGAGTTAGAAGGTGGTTTGGAAAAAGCAAAAGAAAATTCCAATTTCTCCATAATTAATCCAGTTTACGTATATCATCCAAAACACGATGATTACAGGATTACAATAAACGAAAAGGGACTAAATCTAAGAATAGATTTATCGGCTAGTAATACCAAAGATGCAGTTGAAGAAATGTCGCGAATGGCGGTTATGATGCATCAAGAACCGACACCAAAAGCAAGCAATCCAATGCCAGGTAACACCAATTTTCATAATCACGATATCAGTTCCCAGGAACGAGCCTATTTTGAGGAGCAAATAAACGATATGATTGGAGAATGATTGAAATAGAAGAAATTAAACAATTTATATAAACTAGTGTTCATTAAAAAATAATTTAAAATGCAAAATTTAGTAGTAGTTGGAAACGTTGGAAAAGACGCAGAAGTAAGAGTTACAGAATCTGGAGACAAGGCAATTAGTTTCAATGTGGCCACCAATAAAAAGTATGTGGATAAAGATGGAGTACTCAATGAGGTAGTAACCTGGTTTAATTGCTCCAAGTGGGTAAAAAAAGGAGGAAGTGTAGAACTAGCCAAATACCTACTCAAAGGAACCACAGTATCAATTATTGGTGAAGTTTCGGCCCATGGCTATGCAGGTGAAAATGGAAAGCCAAAAGCCTCATTAGATGTCAGAGTATCCGATTTAGAATTAATTTCCAGCAAAAAGGAAAACTAAACCGCCAAAAAGGGCAGGGGTTCAAACCCCTGCTATTTCTTTTATCAATAAATCTCAAACAGCATGAAAAACGATAGTAACAAATTTAATTATGTCACGGCACAAGATGTAATTGCACTGCACGGAGCCAAAAGAATAAGCTACAGCACCGCCCGCCGAAACATCAGAAAAGTATTAAAAAAATTAAATATCACCAGTCGTAGTGATTGCACTTTTGAGGAGTACTGTAATCATTATGATTTGGTTATTGATGAGGTTTTGGAATGTATGAAGTAAAAGCAAACACTATGAGTACAGATAATAATATTCCAATAAGTGAAGCTGAAATATTATCAGCTAGAATTATATTAAGAAGGTTGTATATTAAGCTTTTAGAAGCAAAATGGTATCAAGTATTAAGACTTTTATCTATAGCTGTAGGAATAGCTGTAATTTCTATTTACTATAAGATTAATTTTATAGAGGATTTGGGTCTATTTGGAGAAGAAGATAAAGAAACTGAGGATAAATGAAATACCTACTAATCGACAAATCATTAGCAGTAAAAGGGCAAATAGATTTCAAAAAAGAAGATTTCTTTTCGTTAAAGCCCTCTAGCTATGTCACTCAAATAGGGGATGGACGAGAAACCGGATCTTATAGAACTGATTTCTTTACACAGCCATTTAAATATGTTGGTTCATTTAATGATACCAGGGATTCAGAGGAATACAAATACTATGCATTTCAGGTTCCAGTTAACATGCTACCAGAAAACAGCGAGCCACATTATTTACTCTATGAGTCAACCGGAGTAGAAATTTTGAGGCGTACTAAGTCTTATGTTCGGTTTTTCGCTGCTGTGTTTGGGACTATTTAACGTTCTATGTATGGTTTCGTAGTGGATTTCAAAGCAAGATATTTCAAATTACGCAATGAGCCAAATTTGCCACCTTTAAAAAAGTAGTCAAATCGGCAAATTTGGCGGAGCCTAAAAAGAGTTACACTGCTTGAGTTTACTACTAAACCGCTATGAATTATACATAATGTTGAACTAAACCTCCCCAAAGGGAGGTAGCTTTCGATTTAAATTCGTATTGAATACGTATAAATCTCATGTTTAATAATTTAAAAAATTTAAATCATGAGTAAAATTACTATTTATTCTGAGGCCTGCAACAAAGTTGATGGCTTTAGAGCTATGGGAGAAGAGTTCAAACGTAAACTTATTATTAATGGACGATCAAAGTCTACACACGAAAATTATTTACGCCAAATAGCTAAACTGGCACTTTATTACATGAAAAATCCGCTAGTTTTAGACATGGATGAGCTGGAAGAGTATCTGTATTACCTGATGCAAAAGGATACGGATGCATTAAGTTCATATAAACATTTAGTTTATGGTCTGCGTAAGTTGTACTTTCTTTTTGACAAAGAAGAGCTTTTGCTAAAACTGCCCAAAATAGGCCGACCAAAAAAACTTATTACCGTACTCTCTCAACAGGAAACAAAAGAACTAATAAAAGCTCCTGTTCACATAAGGGAGAAAATCATGTTTGGTCTTATTTACGATACCGGAATGCGCATTTCTGAGGTGACAAACCTACTGATTAAAGATGTTGATCT
>NZ_JABKBZ010000119.1:0-8718 GCF_013166635.1 Lentimicrobium sp. S6
TTTGCCTTGTGTTTCAGATTGGAAAGGTATTTCATGAAGATAGCAGTAGATTGGAGGAGATGGCTTCGCTTTGCTCGCCATGACCGTGCTTTCTATGAAACACTGGTCTAGCATCTACCCGCTAGCGCGGAATAGCATTCCTATGCTGATTACCGTAACCACGCCACCATGTACCCACGCCACCACGTAATCCGAAGATGGGTCATTGCGAGAAGGAACGCCGAAGCAATCTTCTGAAATAAAAGATGCTGTTTAAATCATGCCTTCAAAAATAAAACTCATCATTAGGCCGGCAGCAAAAGCACTTTCTAAATCAAACCCTCTGGCCGGCCAAAATCTAGGGGTCATCATTATCCCAGCATTTCGTTCCTTTCAGTCTCTCATACTGGGCTAATGACATGTCGCGCCTTCAGCGCTTTTGCCTTGTGTTTCAGATTGAAAAGGTATTTCATGAAGATAGCAGTAGATTGGAGGAGATGGCTTCGCTTTGCTCGCCATGACCGTGCTTTCTATGAAACACTGGTCTAGCATCTACCCGCTAGCGCGGAATAGCATTCCTATGCTGATTACCGCCACCACGCCACCACGTAACCACGCAACCATGTACCCATGCCACCACGTACCCCGAAGATGGGTCATTGCGAGAAGGAACGCCGAAGCAATCTTCTGAAATAAAAGATGCTGTTTAAATCATGCCTTCAAAAATAAAACTCATCATTAGGCCGGCAGCAAAAGCACTTTCTAAATCAAACCCTCTGGCCGGCCAAAATCTAGGGGTCATCATTATCCCAGCATTTCGTTCCTTTCAGTCTCTCATACTGGGCTAATGACATATCGCGCCTTCAGCGCTTTTGCCTTGTGTTTCAGATTGGAAAGGTATTTCATGAAGATAGCAGTAGATTGGAGGAGATGGCTTCGCTTTGCTCGCCATGACCGTGCTTTCTATGAAACACTGGTCTAGCATCTACCCGCTAGCACGGAATAGCATTCCTATGCTGATTACCGCCACCACGCAACCACGCATCCACGCAACCACGCCCCCACGTACCCACGCACCCACGCCCCCACGCCCCCATCGCACTAAATACCACAAAGGCTTTAATTAATTTACGAATTCAGTTAATAAGTAGACATCCTCAAAACGGCTCGCTCAGAAGAATTTCCCATTTTATCTATAGCTTTTAAATGGAATATATAATTGGTGTCACTTTGAACTTGATGTACTGTGTAGTTACTTTCAAATGCAGAGATGGTATCAGTGTCTTCGCCTCCAGGTGAATAGTATAGAATGAAGTAGTTGAGACTTGAAGCATAGGCATAAGACCAAGTGAGGTGTATTCCTGTATGATCACGCCTTCCTTCAAATTGTGTAACACCTGGAACTAAAGCTTGATCTATATGAGATACTTCTTCTTTTTCGTTGCATGAAAAAAGGAGGAGGATAAGACTAGAAAATAATAAGAATCGTTTCATAACAGATATTAATTGATTTGAAACGTAAAATTAAATAAAATATAGCTCAACCGTAGGCCTGATTTAATATTTTATTTCATTCAATTTTAATATAGCAAAAGCATAAGCGCCTAATGCTACAGCACCACCTGTGCCCAATACATTGGCTCCTACACATATCTTTTTAATAGGATCGTAGTTGATTTCTTCTGAACTACCAGGAATGAGTACTTTTTGTCCGCTATTTTTTAAGAAGTTGGCTTTGCAATCTGTATGATGCCAGTTATAGGCAAATACTTCCATGCGTTGTACTTGTCCGCCACTAGGGGTCTCGAATTTCTTGTTCAACTCTTCTACCAAAGTAGGTAAGATAAGTTCGTGGGCACCACTGAGTCCGCCCCCGATAACCACTGGAGCGTCAAACATGGTGATGGTATTGGCTAATGCATCAGCTGCTACTATGGCCAATTCTTTAAAACTGAGTATGGCTGCTTTTTGATGACCCTCCTCTTGGCCTTTGGCTATTTTAAAGATTTGGAAGGGCTCAGGACATTGGTCAATAGTTATATTACATTCTCTTGCATAAACTCTTTTTATTCCTCTAATGCTCACGCTTTCTTCTGAAGTGAATTGGGGGTAGAGAATATTTCCCATTCTATTGATTTCGCCACCTGCACTATTGTCACCGATAATAAGTTGTTGGTTGATGACCAATCCGCCTCCAAAACCGGTACCAAAAGTGGCCCCAATGAGTTGCTTGTATTGTTTGGGGTTTCCTGCTTTCTCTAATTCTTGGTTGATCATAGGTAGTAATCCGCCCAATGCTTCGCCAAGGGTAAAGAGGTCACCATCATTATTGATAAATACAGGGATATTAAATTTCTTCTCCAAAAATGGACCTAGGGCAATGCCACCTCTAAATACGGGGAGGTTTTCCAAATCGCCAATGATACCATTGGGATAATCAGCAGGACCAGGGAAGGCAAAGCTGATGGCATCAGCTCCTCCGGCTTGTTGTTTTACTTGTTCAAAACCATGGGTTAGTTTTTCTAAAAAAGCTTCTAAGCTATCAACTTTGGCAGGAAGAATTATTTCTTCTCCCAACATTTGGCCAGCTTTCATTGCAGAGAATACTAAATTGGTTCCGCCTGCATCGAGGCTCAGTACTATTCTTTGGTCATTCTGGATATTCATATTAAATGCTTTGATATTTTTGGTTCATTGTATTCATTCTTCAATTTGCCCTATTTTGCCAACCAGTGAACTGGATTTAATTTGCTAGTGCTTTTCCAGATTTGGAATTGCAATTTAGTGGTTTTATCTTCAGGGTCTTTGGCGATTTTGCCAATATTTTGTTTCACTTTGAGTTGATCGCCTGGTTTTACATATACTTCCTCTAGATTAGAATAGAGAGAGAAAAATTGACCATGCTTTACCAAAACAGCGAAGTTAGCGGAGCCAGGTACCGAAATAATACTTCTAACCTCTCCATCAAATACGGATCTGGCATTACTGTTTTCATTGGTGACGATATCGATACCATCGTTTCTGATCTTGATTCCTTTTAAAACAGGATGGGCATGTTCTCCAAAACTACTATATACTACTCCTTTGGCAACAGGCCAAGGAAGTTTACCTTTGTTATCATCAAAGTTTTTTGACAGTTGTATTTGATCGGGAGTCATATTGAATTCTTTAGCTTTTTTGGCTTCCGCAGCTAAAATCTTTTCAATTTCCTTTTTTAGTTTATTTTTTTGACTGTTCTTTTTCTTTAAGTCCTTTTGTAGTTTTTTCTCCTGACCCTTTAAGTCTCTCAACCCTCGCTCTTGCGTTATCTTCTTCTTATTGATTTTAGTAATCTCGTCCTCCTCTTTTTTTCTAAGACTTTCTTTTCCTTCTTTTAAATGGCTGAGCTTAGTAATGGAAGTGTGGAGGCTGTCTTGTTTTTGCTCAATTATTTGGACTTGTTTTTTTCTGTAGGAACTATATTGTTCAAAGTATTTCACCCTTTTAAAGGCCTGATTAAAATCTTTTGATGCAAATACAAACATCATGCGATCATATTGATTCAGATTTTTTTGTGAATACATGATCATGGTGGCATATTCATCTTTAAGGCTTTTGAGTTCCTTTTCTTTTTGACTTACCAGGAGTTGCTTGTCGTTGATCTGCTGATCAACCAATTGAACTTCTTGTCGAAGATTTTTTAATAAACGTTCTTGTTTTTTAATCTGCTGATCTAGAAGTTTGAGTTGAACTAAAGAAACATCTTTGCTCTTTTGGGTTTCTTTTAATAGCTCATTGGTATAGCTGATTTCTTTTTCGAGCAGGTGTATTTGAGAGTTTATTTTCTTTTTGCTTTGTGAAAAACCAGTTGAAAAAGTGATGATAATCAAAAACAAGATCAAAGAAATGCGAGTTAATTTCTTTAAGTATGTTTTGTATGTATTGATAATCATCATTTTATCTCTGTATATTTTGAAGGGATATTAAAGGGGAAAGATAGTTCTTTTTCTAAATTTACCTTGATCAAAGTGGCATCAATTTCTATAATATCATTGGCAAAGATGCTCAGTTTGTATTGGGTAGGTAAAACTTGGCTGTCTATTTCTTTGAAATGTGCATATTCGGCAACAATTTTCTTATTGTCGTTTTTGATCTCCTTGATTTTTAGTTTTTCTATCTTAAAAGACTTAGGGTTTAACCAAAGGCTTTGATATATCACTTGAGAAACCGCATCATTGGCTCTGATATACTTTTTCATCTTTCGACGGTGTGCCGATTCTAATTGATATTGATCTTGCACTACGGTAGCTTTTAATTCTTGATAATCGTACCAGGTAAAATCGTTTCCTGTTAATATGGCTTGAACAATGTCAAAATCTACCTGAGCATTTATCATGGTGTTGATAAAGTGATAATTACCTACAAAGAAGGTTTTGTTAAGTCTATTGAGAAACAATACAGAGTCTTTGGTGAGCAATACCCTGGCGGCTTCTATACCTATTCCAGCAGAAATTGAAACCCAGATGGCACTGTCTTTTCTGATTCGTATATTGAGTTTGATGTCGTTGGTTTTTCCATTACTCGTCACGCTCGCCAATGCCTTTGCGCTAAAAGTCTCAAAGTGATTCTGGTTTGCTTTCATTTGGCTCAAAAGATAATCAGCACCCTCCTCTTTAATGGGGGCTTTATAGTTTCTCTTCTGTATATTACATGAGGAGGCTATCATTAAAACCAAGAGAAAAAACCAAGCTATTTTTGCATTCTTAATCATCATTTATTTTTGCTTTATTTTTTCTTGGAGTATTGTAGCATCGCCACCTGCTTTTTTAGCTTTCTTCCAATAGTTTTTGGCTTCTTTTGAATTTCCCATGGCCATATATACATCTCCAAGGTGCTCTAAAACCACAGCACTGGGGTTTTTGGTTATTTCTATGGATTGGGAAATATATTTTAAAGCTCCTTGATAATCCTCCATTAAATAAAGAATCCAGCCATAGGTGTCTAAATTGTTTTCGTTGGCATCTATCTCAATGGCTTTTGCGGCCATCTCTTTAGCTTTTTCTAGATCTTTATTTTCTAAGGAAAGGTAATAGGCATAGTTATTTAAAACAAAACTGTTTTCGGGGTTAATGCGTAAGCAGTTGTCATAATTCTCATAAGCTTTTTTAGGATCTCCTTCTGAGTGATAGGCATCCCCAAGAAGCATATAGAACTGCTCTGCTAATCCTTGATTACTCACAAAGTATAAACCCTGTTCTAGAGTAGCAATGGCCGCTTTGCTGTCTTCTAGTCTGAAGTTGGCTAAGGCATTTACATAATAAGGAAATTCTTGTTCTGGAAATTGTTCCATAGCTCTATAGCTATAGTCGGCCACTTTTTGATGGTCATCACCCATGCCTAAGCTATAGAGCAATTGATTCCACACCGTAAAGCTCGTGCTGTCTAATTTGATGACTATTTCGTATTCTTCAGCCGCTTTTTGGTAAAGGCTATCACTAAATAGTAAGTCACCGTATATGGCATGTGATTTGTAACTATCGGGATGAGTGGTCACCAAAATATCAATCAATTCATAAGCACGTTCTTTTAATATGCTCTGCTGATTGGTGGCATTCATATAGGTGGCAAGCACCTGAATTTTAGTGTCGATATCTAGGTTTTTATTAGAATAGCCTTCTTTTAGGTATTCGTAGGCTTTACTCAGGTCATCTTTTTTAGCATAATAGTCTGCTAATGTGATTTGTATGTATGGATTGTCAGGGTTGATTTCCAAAACCTTATCATACCATTCCAGGGCTTTGTCTGGTTTTTGTTGCTGCATATACATTTCTGCAATCATACTGCAATATTTTTCTTCCTGAGGATAAGCATGACTTAGTTCTATCATGGCGGCAGCAGCTTTGTCAAATTCTCCTTCTTGCATATAAAGATTTTTCATCTGCAATCTGGTTTTCTCTGAAATTCCATCAATCTTCTCTATACTTTCAATAGCTTTAATAGCTTTAGAATATTTCTCCATGGCTGTGTACAGCCCAGAAATGCTCAGCAGGTAGTCGGTATTATTGGGTTCATTCTCAAGGAGCTGCTCATAAACTGCAATGGCTTCAGGAATTTGATAATTATTTCTGTATAAATCGATCAAGAGGAGGGCATACCATTTATTGCTACCATCAGTATGATAGGCTTTTTCCACCCAAAATAAGGCTTCCGTATATTCTTGCTGAAGAACGAGTATCCTTCCCAATTCATACATGGCAGGATCGTAGTTTTCGTCGATGTTGAGGGTTTTTTCGTAGAGTTTGATGGCTTCAGGATAATTGTCGAGCATCTTGTTTTTCTCAGCATCCAGAAAGGTATTCATGGCCATTTTAGCCTTTTTGTCTTCTTTAGCATCTTGGCAATATATGCTCGAAAAACTGAATAGTAAAAATAGTAAAAGCCAGTATTTTGGTTTTAATAAAGTCATTTTTTTTGTCTTCTCTTTTGATTTATTTTTTTCCAGTGGAACCAAACCCGCCCGCGCCTCTGTCGGTTTCAGATAAAGAATCTACTTCTTCCCAATCTGCTCTTTCGTGCTTGGCAATCACCATTTGTGCAATTCTTTCGCCATCTTCTATAATGAGCTCGGTTTCTGATAGGTTAATGATAATTACTTTTATCTCTCCTCTGTAGTCAGCATCAATGGTTCCGGGGCTATTAACCACCCCTACACCTTTCTTGTAAGCCAGGCCGCTTCTGGGTCTTACTTGTGCTTCGTAGCCTACAGGTAGTTCCATAAAAAGGCCTGTGGGGATTAATGTTCTTTCTAAAGGTTGAACATGTAATGGTGTTTCTAGTTCGGCTCTCAGGTCCATTCCGGCAGATGCAATAGTTTCATATGCAGGAAGTTGATGCTTTGATTTGTTGACGATTTTTATCTTCATAAAAAAATAAATTCCATTATATTATTGAGGCACAAAAGTAAAGAAAAGAATAAAACAAAACAGGCTATAAAACTGGGATTGAATTAATTCTTGTTAATTAATGACTTTAGCACTTTCGTGCCTTGTTTTTAGAAGCCATTTTTTATTGACTATTTCAACTTATTAAACAGTTATTATTTAAGATTTGTTATAATTTGACGAAAAAGAAGAATTGAATATAAAAGATTTTTTTTGATAAAAGGAGAATCCTTCCATAATTGCTTTGTTTGCTAAGTGTTTACGGTGTTTTCTTGAGAACAAAAAAAAATTAAAAAAAGTTTGCAGGTTTAAAAAATGCTTGTAAATTTGCAATCGCTTTCAAGGCAGAAACGCTAAGAAAGAAAAGTTCAATAAAGACTTTTAAGTATATTCCTCTTTAGCTCAGCTGGTTAGAGCATCTGACTGTTAATCAGAGGGTCCTTGGTTCGAGTCCAAGAAGAGGAGCAAAAAAGGTTTATCATTTGATAAGCCTTTTTTTGTTTCTAGTGATTTCGTTTTCGGAATACTATAAAAAGGAATTTTTGAAATATATGCCCCCATAGTTCAAGGGATAGAACAAGTGTTTCCTAAACACTAGATACAAGTTCGAGTCTTGTTGGGGGTACTTTCCCGAAAATAATAACATTTCAAATATTGATATTATTGACAATCAGTAAGATACGAAAACATTAGCAAACAAAAAAACTCCATAATTTCTATTTTCAGCATATTTTTGCACCGGATTTGCACCGAAAACGAAAATTTGCACCGAAAAAGCTAAATCATGGAAAATCTTGTAAGTATTACCCCTGTATTTGATCGCCACAAAACCCAAAAATCTCTAAAGCATGTCGAGCTTTATCTTTATAAGAAAGGCATTATCCGAAATTATATCAGGTTTGGTTTAACTACTTTGGATTGGGATAAGAAAAAGAACCGGCCAAAAGATATAAGAGATGGTTTTTTGATGGATGAGGCCATAAAGGAAATTACAGAATATTGTATTCACATGGAGAGTCAAAACCAGGTTTATGATAAAAAGAGTATCGAGGAGTTTTTAAAAACCAAAAAGATTTTCGATGTTTTCAATTTCTATGACTTTTATCAAACTCGAGTATTAGAAAATCAAGCTCTAAAGAGTAATACCAGGGATAACAAAAACAATTTATTGAAGTGGTTGAAGGTTTTCGCCCCTGGACTGAATCTTTATGAAATTGATTATGCATTTGTATCTAAGTTTAGAAGCTTCTTGTTTGAGCAAAAAATACAGAAATCGAAAGAAGTAAAAGCGCCACTGAGGAAAAACTATATTGATTCATTGGAGAAACATTTAAAAGCAGCTTTAAATATAGCCAGGAAGGAAGGCTTAATAGAGAAGAATCCTTATGAGAACCTAAAGAGAGTTAGCGAAAGAACCAAAAAGGATTATTTATCCAGGGCAGAACTAGATATTTTGGAAAGGTTGATTGATACCATAGAACCACATTATGTACCACATCTTAAAAAGTTCTTGTTTGGCTGTTACACCGGATTAAGAATATCAGATTTAAGACAGCTTAGAAAATCCCATTTCAGGAAAGAGGAGGAGGGATGGTCTATTTACCTGCATCGCATGTATAAAGTAGATAAGGAGGTTTATTTGCCTCTTTATTCATTGTTTGGTGGTAGAGCTGAGAAACTCGTTTTAGAAGCTGGATAGGCTGACTCATGTTGTGCCACCTATACCGATGTAACTGTGCCACTCAAACCGGAGCAAGTTGTGCCACTCATACCGGAGCAAGTTGTGCCACTCGTACCGGAGCAAGTTGTGCCACTCATA
>NZ_JABKBZ010000011.1:0-90231 GCF_013166635.1 Lentimicrobium sp. S6
ACAGCCCAAATATCCCAGGCGACTCATTAGCTAAATTATCAAGGTATTGTACTTATGAGAAAAGGAAAAATCGATTAAATTTTGAGCAACAAATTGAAAGAGCTTTTTGCTTAAGTTAACGCTAATGCCCATGGGGAAGGGGCAAAACAAAAAAATCATTTATTATGGGTAACTACAGTAAATTGACACTTGACTGATTAGTAACGAATAAAAGACAAAATCAAAGCATTCCAATTTTAACTTTTTCTAAATAAACAGCTTATCAAATAGAATTCAGATTAAATCATGGCTACCATTATGATTTTTCCTATTTTTATAGCAGCATTTGAGTATCATTTGAGAAACGCTTGTAAAACCACCCAAAATTTTGGAGATAGAGAATATCTTCACCTTTTTTTATCATTCATTAAATTTCAATAATATGAATAAATATTTCACGCGTTTGAGTATTTTATGGCTATTAATGATTGGCCTGGTTTCACTTGGCATTGCTCAGGAGGAGTCTGCGAATAAATGGACACAGTTTCGAGGAGAAGATAGGTCTGGAAAAAGTATGGAAAGCCTAGATGGAGTGGATTGGTCGACAAGTAAACCCGAGTTGGTTTGGAAACATGAATTGGGTTCTGGATTTGCTGAACTCACCATGATGGGAAACCGAATGTATACCATGACCAGCCAAACCATAGATAGCACTACTGGCAGTGAATTTCTAGCTGCCTACGAAGTAGAAACAGGAAAAGAGCTTTGGCGACAAAAAGTAGATAGTATTTATTTTGACCCAGATGGCTGGGGAGATGGTTCTAGAACGACTCCTTCTATTGATGATGAACATATATATTGTTTGAGCGGCCATGGAAAACTTAGTGCTCATCACCTAAAAGATGGAGCTATCATTTGGCAAATAGACCTTAAAGCTAAATACGGATCTGCAGAACCTCGCTGGGGGTTTTCTACTTCGCCTATCATACTTGAGGGCTTATTAATTATGGAAGTGGGTGGAGCAGAGAATAAGGCTTTTGTTGCTTTTGATAAAGAAAATGGCGAAATCGTTTGGAATTATGGAAAGGGAAATGCCTCTTTCAATTCTCCCCTACTCACTACCATTGATGAGCAATTACAAATCATCTTTGCCAATGGAAAAACCCTGTATTCTTTCAACCCAAAAGGAGATACCTTATGGACCTATGCCATGCCTTTTGGAGGAATTACAGCCATGCCATTACTGATTAAAAACAACAAAATCTTCTTATCTGGAATTAGAAATCCTGGTTTTGTGATAGTAGAAATAAATGACCATAAAGCCACCGAATTTATTAGAGGAACCAGCATGAAAACGGATTTCAACACAGCGGTTTATCACGATGGATATATCTATGGATTTCATGTGGCCTCTCTGCGCTGTATCTCAGCAGAAACAGGAGAAGCAAAATGGACCAAAAGAGGATTTGGAAAAGGGAGCTTGATGATCGTTGATGATCAATTATTGGTTTTATCTGACAAAGGGAAACTCATTATTGTAGAAGCCAAACCTGACGCTTATGTAGAAAAAACTTCCGTTCAAGCCTTGGAGGGCAAATCATGGACTGCACCGAGTTTTGTAAATGGAAAAGTATATGTGAGGAATCTTACACATATGGCTTGTTATAAAATCAAATAGAAACACCAAAAACTAAAATGATGAAGAGTAAATTAATTTGGAGCTTATTATTAGTATTATGTTTTGGGGTGATTCAAGCCCAAGAATTGGATGAAATTATCAGCAAACATATAGAAGCCAGAGGAGGAGCAGAAAATTGGGCTAAGGTGAATAACATGAAAATCACTGGCCGATTTACTGCCTTTAGTGTAGAAGAAGATTGGATGGCCATAAAAACCAATAAAGGTCAATATTATAGCGAGTTACACTTGGGTAAACATGCTGTTATCGAAGCTTTCGATGGAGAACATGGCTGGACCATTGACCCATGGCATGAAATCAGTTTTCCAAGAATTCTAAGCAAAGACGAGGATAATGTCTTTCAACAAAAATCTAGCCTAATGACTCCTTTTCTCGATTATAAAGAAAAAGGATTGGTGGCTAAGTTAATAGGCAAGCAAGATTTAGAAGGTGTAGTGGTTTATACCATTAAACTCACCCGTCCTAGTGGCAAATATGAGACTTGGTATATTGATGCCAATACTTATTTAGAATACCGTCGCGACTCTTATTGGGTAGATTTTACTTACCCCACACCAGCAGAAAGCTATTTCGAAGATTTCAGAGAAATCAATGGCTTGGTGATTCCTTACTATGAAGAAAAGATGTTTAGCCAAAGAAACCGAGTTCTTTTAATAGAAGACATTCTATTCAATATAGAACTTGATGAGGAGCTCTTCGAAATGGCAAAAAGTTCAGAAATGGAAGCCTTGAGTTTTATGAAAGGTAGTTGGGATGTGGAAGTACAAGGATGGAGTGGACGAGCCAACAAGTGGTATCCCATGGATGCAACAACTTCTACCATCAAATATGCTGCGAATAATATGCTAGAAGAAAAAATAAGGTATAAAACTGATTTTGTAATTCCCATCGTTTCACAGTATAGTTATCATGCTGGGAGTGGAAAATATCGCGTATGCGTTTATAACGACTTTTCAGGCGAAACAGAAATGTTTATAGGCCAGATAAGCGATTCCACTTTTACTGCGGATAATACTAAAATGATTTATGGTGGAATGCAAGACCCTCAGGCATTTGGAAAGGTCACCATCACTCCTGAAGATTCAGATCACTTTAATGTACTCATTGAAAATTCCTTCGACAAAGGAGAGAATTGGAACCCTGGAAATAAGCTCATTTACACCAGAAAAAGCAATTGATAGGTAAAATTGAACATCAAAGCAAGCTCTTAAAACTAGGCAAAACAAATTACTTTGTTCTTAGCAAAATATTGGTTAATACCTTATCACCATCATCAATTTTACAAATCAATACCGAGCCTGTAAAATAATAAGGATGAATTCTAATGCTCCCAGATTCCATATCAACCAATTTATAAGGAATGCTAATGCCTTCCATATCAAATAAACCGATATTCACTCTTTCTAAATTATGATACACATCTTTAATGATAAAATATTCCATAAACGGATTAGGGAAAATGATATAATCTTTTGAAAATACTGACGGATTCAAGAAATTCACATCACCTGACCAATAGGCTCCAATATCACAAATACTATCATCTGGGTCACTACCCAAATTGGGATCGCCTGCATTAACACATGGAGACTCAGTAGATATTCTAAAATCTACAGTATCCAAAAACATAGGATCATCAAATATGTTATTCTGACCTTGATGGAGTATTCTATCTGACAAAGTATAATCTATGGTTAAAGTAGAGAGTTCATCACTAAATACATCCATATTTCTTGACTGAGAAATGATACAATTAACAACTTCAGCACGAGTGTTTTTAGCTAAATCATTATTTTCAATACACCGAATAGCAATGTCATTTCCATAGAAAGTATTGTTCTTGATATAACAATTAGAATTCTCTTTTAATATCACACCAACATTACAATCAACAATTAAATTATGCCTTAGTACTATCCCCTCTGAACTTCCAAAGTTTTCACTCCCAAGCTCCATCCCCCTGTCAACATACGAAACAATAATATTGCTATCTATTTGTGTATCTATACAATTATTAAGATCTATTCCATCATCTGGCCCTTCACTCATATAATTACTCACTATCCTACCACCATTAACCTTGATAAGCTCAATAGCGTCGGGTGTATTAAAAAAATTGCAATTCTTAATAAAAACACTATTCGAATTTGATACTTGAATACCTTCTCCTTTACCATTATTTCGGAAAACACAGTCCCTTATATCGGCACCTGCATTAAGCACCCATACTAAGGATATTTCCCAAGTTAAATTCTGTTCATTATAAAAATTAACATTCTTAAGGCTAAGTTGACACCCATTCGATTTTATATAACCATCTGTAATTTCAGCATATCTTATAGAAGAATGTCCTCCAGATTTATTTAACTCAATTTTTCCCCAGCCAATTTCTGGTACTTGTGGAAGGAAGGAAACAGGTTCTTCTTTGCTTCCATTAACCTGAAGCGTACCATTAATGATAATATTAATATCCTGATCGATAATCAATGTTGCCCCATGCAATATCAATAATGTATCAGAACTATTTATGATCAAGTCCTCTGTAATAAGATAAGGAGATTCATGTTTTGTAAAGACTATTTCTTCAGCATTTATCCGAACAAACAAAAATAAAAAAACAGAAATAAGTATTGTGTACTTCATTTTTGAATAAGGTATAAGATTCTTTTTACAAACTATAAAACTATACAAAAATTGCTTAGCAAACACTATATTTCATCATTATACCCAGATAGTTTTGGCCGAATTACCATCATCAATATTAGGATGAATAACTGCTTGATATAGTATGACAGACTGTTTTTTCAAAAGGTAGGACTTGAAAACCTATAAACGACTTCATCCTCACCAAAAAGAAGGTTCAAAAATCAAAACGAGATTTAACTACCGAGCCTCCTCTAATACATGGGATTACCATTTAAAGTAGATTCTGGAATCTGTTGCATGGCATCCCAATGCTCTATAATTTTTGCATTTTCATCGAACCTGAAGAAATCCATAGTCACATATTGATCATTTCCAGGCCAAGTTTGATGAGTATGTAGAGCTACCAAATCACCCTTGCGCTATAACTCTTACAAACTCGATACTCTTTTCAGGATACTCTTCTTGCATTCTCTCAAAATAGGCTATGAATGGCTCTTTTCCATCCCCTACGATTGGGTTATGTTGAATATAATCATTGCCAACATATATTCGAACAGCCTTTCTTGGATTTCCTTCATAAGACATTCTATAAAAAGAAATGGCCTTTACTAGCAAAACAGCTTCTCATACCAAGTAACCATAGGAATCTATTCTAGCTCTTTTAGCCTTCGAGCATTTAGTTCTGTGGTGATTTCATTCATTTTAGATTGAGTCAATGGATACATCAACATAAAGATAGCTGCTATCAATGCAATGACTGCAGGAACCCAACTCATCAGCATTTTTATGCCCGGGATAGCCCCTTCAATAGCAACGGCATCTTGGCCATCATAACTATAAGCAGCAAGCACAAAACCTATAATAGCTCCTGCTACTCCTCCACCAAACTTAGTAGAAAAAGAGCCTGCCGAATAGATTAAACCTGTCGCTCTTCGTCCATTACGAAATTCTGAGAAATCAGCTACATCACCCAGCATAGCGAAGAATAAAGTAGGGAAAATAGCAGCAGCAAACTCAGAGATAATTCCGATGGAGAATATGCTAATAATGTCATTTGGCCCACAGAATACCAATAAGGCATTAACCGCTCCAGAAAAAACTAGCGCAATAATAAATAGGTTTCTCTTTCCCCATTTATTACTGAGGAAGGTAGTCACCATAGCACCACCAATAGAAGCGACCATAAGGGCCACCATATAGCTAGCTGCTAATAATTGGTTATGAATAAAATGAGAGAAATAGATAACTACAATACCTTGTTTGATGGAATTATAGATGACAAACAACAGACCTATTCCCAACAAAATCAACCAAGGCTTATTACCTATTAAATCTTTGAAATCTTTAGACAGATTAGTTTTTTGAGTTTTGGGTGGTAACACTCGTTCTTTGGTAGAATAGAAAGTGATAAACATGGCTAAAATCAACACCACCGATAGCACATAGATAGAATTACTATAACCTTGTTTTTGGTTGATGATACTAATATTTTCAGCGCTTAAAGTTTCTTCGCCTTCTACAATAAAGCTATAGTCTTTTCCTCCAATCATGGAAAAGGCTTTACCTTGTGTAGGCGTAGGGTCATTGGACTTTTCTTCAGTGTTTACCCAAGTGAATAATGCAATGCCATCCTCAGTAGCAATCTTTACATTTTCCACATCCTGAGAAGTGGAAACATGAACCTCAAATCGATTATTCTCGAGCTGATCAACTTCTATAGTTGGATTAATATTTCCGAAGAAAGCCACTAGGAACAATAAGGCTCCTTGCACCAACATTCCTCCGGCAAAGGCTCCTACCATCCTATAAGCTCCTAAGCTTGTACGTTCTTTATCATCGCCCGTCATTACAGCCATAAGCGCTCCATAAGGAATATTATTAGCCGTATAAACTAGTGTGAATATGATATAAGTAGCATAGGCATAAATTATCTTCCCTGTTGGGCTTAGATTAGGACTCGTGAATAGCAGGGATAGAATAACACCTAATGGAATAGCTGTCCACAAGATCCAAGGACGGAATTTTCCATATTTAGATTTGGTTCTGTCACCAATAACGCCCATAAGCACATCGCTAATGCCATCGCTAAATCTCGCGACCAACATTAGCAAACCAACAGCTGCGGGATGAAGCCCAAACACATCAGTATAAAAGATGAAAAGGAAGGTAGAAACTCCACGCCATGCAATATTTGCGGCACCATCGCCCAAGGCATAGCCAAGCTTCTCGGTGAGTTTAAGTTTTTGATTAATAGCATTCATAGTCATGATAGTTTATATTTTGTAGTATATAGTTTTAAAAGTAGGCTTAAATCTGCAATAATTAATAGAATGATGATTAGCATCCTCCACCGCTACAATTAAGCGGCGCTAATATAGACATAATCAACCAATTATTATGAAACCCTGTAAATTTTCAGCACATTAAAGACTATTTAATATACTTAACACTATCAAATAAATAGAAATGAAATGGAATCAAAAAGAAGGAATAACAAGATAGTTACTCAAGAACAATAAACAGAAAGCTTAAGAAAGACTATTGATACATTTTTTCACGCTGAGCTTGAATTTTCTCATCGGTGATATAATCATCATAATTCATGTGTTTATCAATAATTCCTGTAGGAGTCAACTCAATAACTCTATCACAAACCGATGAAATGAATTCGTGGTCATGAGAAGACATAAATACATTACCAGGGTATTTAATTAGGTTATTATTAAAGGACTGAATAGATTCCAAATCAAGATGGTTTGTTGGTGTATCAAGAACCAATGCATTGGCATCAACCAGCATCATTTTAGAAATCATACAACGCATTTTCTCTCCTCCAGACAATACCTCAACTTTCTTTAGCAAATCATCACCAGAGAATAACATCTTACCTAGATACCCACGAATATATAAATCAGTAGTGTCATTTGTAAACTGACATAACCAATCGAATAAATTCAAATCTGAGCGGAAAAATTTAGAATTATCCATAGGCAAATAAGCATGAGTAATAGTTTGCCCCCATTCAAAGCCTCCACTATCTGCTTGTCTCTTATCATTAATGATTTCAAAAAGAGCAGTCATTGCACGAGGGTCTCTGGATAGAAAAATGATTTTCTCCCCTTTATTGGCATAAAAATCAACATCCTTAAATAATACTTTACCGTCAATACTAGCACTCAAACCACTAACTTCCAAAATTTTATCCCCAGCTTCTCTTTCTGGTGTGAAAATAATACCGGGATATCTTCTGGTTGAGGGTTGAATATCATCAACATTCAACTTCTCTAACATTTTCTTACGACTAGTTGCCTGCTTTGATTTCTTTACATTGGCACTAAAACGAGAAATGAACTCTTGAAGTTCTTTACGTTTATCCTCTGTTTTCTTATTTTGAATCTGAGATTGTTTTAAAGCCAATTGACTGCTTTGATACCAAAAGCTATAGTTACCTGCAAACAACTGCACCTTACCAAAATCAATATCTAAGGTATGAGTACTAATGGCATCTAAAAAGTGTCTATCGTGAGAAACAACCAAAACTGTATTCTCATAATTAGCTAAATAGTTTTCCAACCAAGTAACCGTTTCTAAATCCAAGTCATTAGTAGGCTCATCGAGAAGTAAGTTATCAGGTTTTCCAAAAAGAGCTTGAGCCAATAATACTCTCACTTTTTGCTTACCAGACATATCCTCCATCATGGTTTGATGAAATTCTTCTTTGATTCCCAAAGCGCTTAATAAACTTGCAGCTTCACTTTCGGCATTCCAACCATCCATATCTGCAAATTTCTCTTCTAATTCAGCTGCTTTTATACCATCTGCATCAGAGAAATCTTCTTTACAATAAATGGCATCTTTTTCTTTCATAATATCCCATAGCTCAGTATGACCTTTCAATACCGCATCTATAACGGAGTAATCGTCAAAAGCATAGTGATCCTGACTTAAAACGGAAAGTCTTTCTCCTGTTCCCATACCAATATGGCCATTAGTAGCATCTATCTCACCCGAAATAGCTTTCAACAGAGTGGACTTTCCCGCTCCATTGGCACCAATAACACCATAACAATTACCTGGCATAAACTTAAGGTTTACATCTTGAAATAAAACTCTTTTACCAAATTGGATTCTTAAATCTGCAACATTTATCATAAAGCGTATTGTATTAAACTCCTTCTTATTCGAAAAAGGTTGCAAAAGTAGTTATTTTTTCATTAGAAAATATAGGGAATTAAAAATTATTAATATCTAGTTATCAGTTCTTTAATATTAGTTTTCTTTTTATTGACTGATGAAAAAGAAAAATCACTATGAATCTATAAAGCACTTATAAGAATAAGTGCATGAAATGGGTAGGTTTTAATCTAATAAATTAAAATGTGAATGATGTACACAATGATTAATAAATATTCTTCATTACACATCGGATAGATGTCTTTGCTATGTTTAAAAAGACGGGGATTATTTATGGCAAGCCAAAAACAATCCCCGTCTACATTTCCTCATTTCCAAAAAGATTATTGTCATTCATACTCATATTCCCAATACAGTATAAAAACTTTACCCTATCCCTTAAACCCAACTTTTGCATGCGTTCCATCGCAAAAAGGTTTTTTAGCAGATGCCCCGCACCTGCAAATTGCTGCCATTTTCTCTATTTCCTCCACCCTACCATCAGTATGAGTTATGGTGAAATTTCCTTGAATAATAACTGGCCCATTAGGTTTTACTATCGCTTTAATCTTTTCCATTTTTTTGTTTTTTTTAGTTTGATCTTCATTTTTCAGATAATAAGATAACGCTCCGGATGGACATAAATCTATTTGATTTTTCAATTCTTCTATGGAGGCAAATTCTGGATTAATCCAAGGTTTTTGATTTGGCTGATATACTTTAGGTAGTCTTTCTACACATATAGCCGCATGTATACATTTCTTTGGCTCCCAAACTATTTGCAGCTCTCCTTTTGAATACTCTTTGATGCTTCTATTTTCCATTGCTTATTATATAAGATTCCTCACAAAGGTAAAGAAAAACAGATGTAGAAATTTAATTATCAACCCATTAAATCTGAAATAAGATGTTAAAGCACATACTATTTTACTCTAATATTACTTAGTGATAATAATAATTGAAATCAAGATAAAACTTGATGATGTTTTATTCCATTAACAAACGAAAGTATGGCAGCCTCATTAATTTTCGAAAAACTCTTATCTTTTCCGGTGATTTTCTTCACCATCATGCGCTCAATAAAATTCATCTTTTCCAACAAATATTCAAAACCCAACAAACCCTTACTTAAGGCTTTATTTCTTAAATCTTGCGGAAACGCCAAATCGAACTGTTCCTGAGCTTTTTGGTCCCTTTCCATACAGCATAAAAATAAAGCCAACTGTTTTTCTAATAATTCGTTATGGTATTTCTCAATAAAGGCGGTGGTCTTCTTATGTACTTTCCCCATATGAATACTACCTCCTAAAATAATACGTTGATAAGGGGACAGACTATCCAGTTTTTGCTTTTTCAGATTGATGATATCCACCTCATCGGTAGGGAATTTTTCTGCAATTTTTCGTGAGACTATTTCAGTGGTACCATGCTTACTGATGTATATGATGGCCGTTTTCATAATTTTAGATTAAGTGTTTCAATAAATATACCAGTCAAAATTACGAAAAAGCAATTATAAAGAAGATGTCAACGAAAGTAAATCATTGAAAATGATAATTTGCTTTGAACTCTTTGGTGGTGTTATATCTGCAGTTCGGCGTCCTAATAAATAAATCTGGTCCTCTCGTCCATTCAAAACCTCCTCTTGAAGGCGATTGACATAGGCATTAACCTCATCTGGATCTGGTTTAACAGTAAAATAGCTGACAAAGTTGACTTTTTTAAAATTGCTTTGAAGGGATTGCAAATTTTCCAAGGGAACACTCTGCCCTAAATAAATAGAATGATGCCCTTTCAACAATAACTCATAATGAATATAGAGCAAACCAAATTCATGAATCTCATTTAGAGGAAGATATAATACATAAACCTCATCTGGTTTTTTAGGAAGCACTTGCTGAACACGTTCTATATTAATAAGTAATTTTTGTTTGAGGAGATTTGTAAAGAAGTGCTCATGTGCTGGAGTAATGCTATTACTCTGCCACTCTAATCCAATATTTTGCAAAAATGGTATAAGAATATTGACAAAAACATCTTTAAATGAAGATTCTGCAACTAGACTATTATAAGTATGTTCAAATAAATTTCTATCATATTTGAGCATGGAAACTTTGAGAGAATTCACAAAATGTTCTTGATCACTCTTTCCACCAATATACTCACGTACTTTATTTTCCAATTCCTCAATAGAATACTTAGCTATTTTACTAATCTTATAGCCATGGTTATACAATATGGTGATGTTCAACAGCTTCCTCAAGTTTTCTAGGTCGTAATATCGAATATTCGAATCTGTTCTATTTGGTTCCAAAAGATTATATCTTTTTTCCCAAATTCTAATACTATGGGCCTTTATTCCTGATAAATTTTCCAAATCCTTTATGGAAAATAATGTTGCAATATTGTTCATCTATCTATAATTAATATTAAACATGGGGTTAAACAATTGTAAAACTAGCATCTAAATATCCTTAGACTCCAAGAAAATTAATTAAATAAATTAAACTAGAAAACAATTGATAACCTAAGCATTAAGAAGTAGCAAAGGTATTTAAATATTCCGAAATACCAAGATAATAGGAAACATTTGTTTATCTTTTTGTGTTTTAAATTAAACACTAATTGTGCAGGAAACAATATTTTGCTTATACTTGAACCATAATTACTAAACAATAATCAATTGTACTATAATGGATTTATCAAATGCCGAAGCTTCAAAAACTAGTTAGACTATTTAACAAACATAACTCAAAAAGCACTAACGAAACCATTCCCATGACTACAAGTAAACTTTTGTTTTGAATTTTAAGAAAAGCTCCCAAGAAGTTAGCTTCTTTATTTTTGGATAAACCTGTCGAAAGCTTTCTCATTTAGAATATGCTGAGTGATGAATTCTCCATTATAGAAAATACTATAAAGAGTATGCGGTACAAAGTGATTTTGAGCCTGTTCTCGACTTGCAAGCTTCTTTATGGTCAAGTTCACACCCTGTTTCTCAGCTACAGCCTTTAACTCGGTATTCACATAATACTCATTAAAAGGACAAGCGTTGGTAAAATATACAACCAAACCATCTTTGATATCATTTTTCCCAGTTTTGGCTATCTCTTTAAATTTTGGAATAGGTACATTTGCTTTTAAGGGTTTATACCACAGCTCGAAATATGGAGGAGCAGTATCTGCCAATAGAAAGCCCTGTTTGATGAAGAATTTCTTATCCGACATAAATGGCTGCTTTCTAGAGGCAGCCATCACAACAAGTCCATCCATTTCTTTAGCATCCTCTAAACAATATTGATAAAGCTCCTTACCATGTCCTTCTCCTTTGAATTTCCCAGAAACCCAAAAGCAATTAATGAGCATGTAATTTGGAGCAATAATAGGTGCCCAAGCTTTTTCTGCAGGAACATACTCTATAAAAATTTTTCCACGCTCGTCAAGCTTCCGAAATACATAACCATCCTTAAATTGCTTTTTCAGCCACTCTTTTTTTAATTGATAGCCTTCGCTACATTTTTTATCAGAAAAAGCACAACAGATATGCTCATCAGAAATATTATCTTCATCGAGATTGATATATTTTTCACTGCCCATATTTTAGTCATTTGCTGAGCCCCAAACCTAAAAAATCTTTGGGTTTATTCCTATACTATATTAAAATAATTAGAGAAATCGAATAAACAAACAAGCCTATTATTTCATCCTATTTAATGAGAGCATGTAAAGAAACATCATACTTTGAAATATCAGATATTTAAAGCACAGCAAGAATATCTGTAATCATATGGAAAGATTTAAATTGAGGATGGATAATTTTGGAATCTACAACTTCATGCTGCCAAGTAGTATGAAAGGGCACATGAAAAGCCATGCCACCAAGATTCAATACTGGAATCACATCAGATTTTATGGAATTCCCAATCATCAGAAATTCGTCTGCTTTGATATCTAAATGTTGAATCAATTTGAAATAATCATCCTCTTGCTTATCACTCATCACTTCAATATGATGGAAATAAGATTCTAAATTTGACTTCTTCAACTTTCTTTGCTGATCCAACAAATCACCTTTAGTAGCTACTACCATTTTATAACCTTTAGCCTGAAGCGTTTTTAAAACCTCCTCTACGCCATCTAATAATTCCACTGGCTTACGAACCATTTCTTTGCTTAAATAAATAATAGATTCTATTTGTTTTGCGGTAATTTTATATTCACTAAACTCAATGGCAGATTGAATCATGGAAAGTGTAAATCCTTTGATACCATAGCCAAATAGAGGGATATTACTGGTTTCTATCTTAAATAAAAAGTCCACCACTTCCTGCTCACTTCCGTAATCTGACAATATCCTGGCCAAGGCTTGTTCTGCTTCTCTGAAAAAGGTTTCATTGATCCAAAGGGTATCATCAGCATCAAAGGCTATCACTTTAATTTTCTCCGTCATCATTCTATATTTGAAGCAAAGATAAAAACCTATACATAAAGCATAAAAAAACCCAAAAGATAAATTATCCCTTGGGTTATTAAAACAGTATATTTTAAAATATTCATTACTAATCAATCAAGTGTCAATTTACTGTAGTTGCCCATAATAAATGATTTTTTTGTTTTGCCCCTTCCCCATGGGGAGCCAAAAAAATCAGATTTTAGTTTCAAAAATCAAATTAGAATAGAATATCAAATTTTTCAATCTAATCATTTTGCTGAATCTTTTCCCTGACTCCCCTTGGGGTTGGGGAAATCAGGGAAAATTAAACTATAGTAATTCTTATTGATTAGTAACAAATATTAATTGAGCTAATGAAACAATTACTTAATAAAAGCAAGGAGGTAAGTACCTAACATCATAATATTCTATCTTTTTTTCGTTTACCCCAACAGCTGACGCTTCGGTTAATGACGATACTATCATTATCGCTACATTCATCGTAGCGAACAGCATCGTTCCGGCCCAAGGGGAGCGAAAAAAGTATACTCCAGAGCAATTAGTTCTACAGTTTAGTGAAAAAATAAATTTATAGCATATTGAATTAGGCTCATTAAGCAGAGTAAATAATTGAACACCTCAAAAAAATTAATCTTCAAACTCGTTTTCGTCATTATAGATTTCGCTTGGCCTACCAAATAAGGAGATGATTTTTCCCGAAATCAATCCTGCAACTATAGCAATGATGACAGTAACACCAATTGCTTTTAATTGTGAACTGGCATCTAAACCATCTACAATAACAATAGCTGCTAATCCACCAAAAATACCAGGGATTCCGTGAAGGTTAGAAACACCGCAGGTATCTATAATTTTATGAAACTTTTCTTGCTTCTCTTGTAATAGTGCAAATCCAACTGTGGAAATAACACCGGCAATTAAACCAATAACCATAGCTTCGAAATGAGTAGCATGATCACAAGTAGCTCCAATAGCAACACCTCCTGCTAAAGCTGCATTGGCAATATCAGCAGCATTAATTTTACCTCTAATAGAAACCGAAGCAATATAAGTAGCCACAGTAGAACCACAGAGCGCAATAAATACATTTACGACTGTAGCTGGAATAGCAGCAGCAGGAACTAAAGCCGCACAGAAACTTGGCCAAAATACCCAAAGTACCATAGAACCTAATAGAGAATAACGATCAGAAGTAGCGTCAGCTTCAATAGGAATTTCTCTTTGATGTTTTGTAGATAAGGAAACAGCAGCAGAGATTCCGAAGATAGCACCAAAGGCATGAATGATAATCGATCCACCAGTATCAGCAATAGTACCCACGAAATGGAAATGATCATCTAAAACTATGACTTCGTTTAAAATGTAAAATGGAATAAACAATAAACCCAGAATCATATACTGGTACATTTTTAATCTACCAAGTAGCGCTCCGGCAGCAATTAACAAACTGGCCGCTCCAAATTCCGCTAAGATAAAATGCTCAATTTCACTTTTCTCAGCAAAAAAGCTCAAACTACTTATAGCCAAATACATGGGCAAAGAAACGCTAACCAAAAGGAAGGTTGCTGTTAAGGCTGACTTTCCATAGTTTTTGACAAAGACCATCAAAAAGCCGAAACCAATAAGAAGCATAGCCATAATATGAATGGCTCTATTATACTGTTGGACTTCTAGAACTTCAGTTATTCCAGAACTTTTAAAATCTAGCGCAAAAGCGCTTGAGGCCGAACCCAACAAAAAAATGGACACAGCAATAGCATTAAACAAAGTTTTCTTCATGTGATTTGATTTATTAAGGGCGCAAATGTAAGCCAGCCTTAGCCCTGTTAATCAATTAGCAATGAAAAGTGAAATTATTTATAAGCTTTATTCATAAGCATAAGTGATTTTCTTAGAGATAGGAACCTTTCTCCCCAAGAAATATTTAATGACATTACTTTTTGCTGAATAATGACAATAATACATACAAAATAATAACGACTGGAAAAGCGCCAATTTGGAGGAGGGCAAGAAATAAAATACTCAGCCCCAAGAAAACAAAGCGAATGGCATTATCCTTCCATTTTAAATTCTTAAATTTTAAACTAAACAATGGAAGTTCAGAGACCAGTAACATAGACAATGCAAAAGAGAGCGCAAGTAAGATGTAGTAATTATTGAGCCAAAGGAGTTGCATACTAAAAACACCATCGATAAGAAATGGCAAACTACCTACAAACAAAGCCAATGCGGGAGTAGGCAATCCAATAAAACTATCGGTTTGCCTGGTATCGATATTAAATTTAGCCAATCGGAAGGCAGACAATACAGGAATAATAAAAGCCAGAAAAGGCAATATAGCAAGCCCACCTATCATCATATTGGGTAAGTATTCGCTTTTTTGCATCAATTGGAACATAATAAAACCGGGAACCAAACCAAAGCTAACCATATCAGCTAAGCTATCCATTTGCTTTCCCATTTCGGACTTCACATTTAATGCTCTGGCAGCCAAACCATCAAAGAAATCGAAAAAAGCGCCCAAAGCCATTAATGCCGCAGCCAACTGTAATTGACCAAAGAAACTAAAATAGATGGCCATAATACCACTTAAGAGATTAAAAGAAGTGATGATGTTTGGAATATGTTTTTTCATTTCTATATATTATTAAAAATCAATACAAATTTAGCCTTAAAAACGAAACCCAGTAACCAGTACACCCAGCACCCAGCACCCAGTTTCCTATACCTTCGGCTCCCACTTTACATCTCCATCGCCCAACTCGTTGGCAAATTTACGAGCCAGTACAAATAAGAAATCGGACATTCTATTTAAGTATTTCAAAACTAAAGGATCCACATTTCCATCGGGGAATGCTTTTAAGGTAATACGTTCTGCTCGTCGACAAATGGTTCGAGCCACATGAGCATGAGAAGCCAAAATCTGACCGCTTGGAAGAATAAAGGACGTTAGAGAGGGTAAGCTCTCATTCATCTCATCTATCTTACTTTCCAATAGCTTAATGTCGTCTTCTAATAGCTCTGGCATTTTTTTCAAGACCTCCTCAGAATCCACCGCTACCCTGCTTTCTGCAGTAAAAAGTCGCTCTTGAATCACCAATAATAAATCTTTAATCTTTTTATCTTCACTCAAATCCCTAATGATTCCAATATAGCTTTTTAGTTCATCGATGGTTCCATAAGCTTCTACTCTATCATCGTATTTAGGCACTCGAGTTCCACCAATTAAAGAAGTCTGCCCTTTATCACCTTGTTTAGTATATATTTTCCACTCCATGATTATCTTTTTATAGCTGCAAAACTACAAGATTTACAAATAAAAAATCATATTCGCAATTCTTTAACGTGTTCCTAAATTTAGGAACCCTACCATCTTTTTTGAATAAGATTAAAGCTCATATATACAAGATCATGTCCTTTGGGTCTAGGAACCCCCTCTATTTCTTCCTGAGGACTATTAAACCAAGCGGCATTTCCTTCCGCATTTTCGTAATAATAATCGACATGCTGAAACTGTATGTCAGTTTGCAAATCACTGTACAATAAATACACTTCTTGGAAATATCTAAAAGCCTCTGTTTTATCCATTACCAATGGCTCACCCGCAGATGAACTCAAAAGAGTTTCTCTTTTGGTGACTAGCCCCCCAACTGTGGTGACCAACGTTTCGGAGTGAGCTATACTATCGGCATCAAAACCACTGATTTTGTAACCTCCACTACCCCCAACTTTGTAATCATAATTATAGAAATTATTCATTTCCCAATCCCCATTAAGGAAGTAATACTGCTTAGCTTGAACAGGAAAACCATCAATATAGTCATACTCATATTTTTTTGCATAACTCACTGTATCCGATCTTAAATGTTCTTGTACATAAGAAATAAGCTTATCATTAGCATAAGAATATGATGTTGAAACATCATGTCGCCAAACATCATAGAAGTTAGTATAATGATTCATTTCCTGAATTTTCCCATCCTCGATGATATATTCTATTTTGGCGGTTTCAGTCCATGTTCCCATCCAGTTATAATTCACTGTTAATGTAACTTTCGGAAGGTTATATTCATAATTCAATTCATTAACCATTTCCCAGTCGCCAGAAGCCCCTGTTTTGGCATAAAGCTCTGCTTTTACAAGTTTGTCTATATTATAGTAATAATCAAACCTTTGGCTTTCCACATTATGATCATAAAATATGGCTGTCTTAATTCGCTTTGGCAAACCCGAAGTATCGGGGGCTTTATCATCATCTTTTACACAAGATGGAAGTACGAATACAAGAAGAAGTAAATAGACTAGTTTTTTCATAGATTGCAAGTATTATCAAGTGTTTTATAAACGATAATTATGATATCATTTGCAAAAATAGGGATAAACCAATAGCCCACAATACATTTATCATGATTTTCTATTCTTGAATAACATCTCTTAATAGAAGGAATAAATCGTCAAACTCAGTAAGCGGTAGGCTTTGAAAATCATCATCAGGGCTATGATAGGCTGTGGCCTCTGAACCTATCGTATAAATAAAAACAGCTGATACCCCTTTCTCATAGAATGGGCAATGGTCACTATTACAACGCTCTCCTCTAGCCTTCACCTCCTTTAAATACTGCTTTTTCTGATTAACTTGTACCAGCCGATTAAAAACTCGTGGAACCGTATTCGCATTCACCACTGTTATTCCATCGCTACCAGTAGCCACCATATCTAGGTTAATCATCATTTTCACCATCCTCAAATCGAAAGGAAAATGATTGGCCATATATCTACTTCCCAGGAGACCAGCTTCTTCTCCGCTGAATAAGGCAAAAACAATGGAACAATCAGGCTTATTTTCAGGTTTTGCAAAATACTTAGCCAATTCCATCACCATTACTGTTCCGCTAGCATTATCATTTGCCCCTCTATAAATGGCCTGCCCCATCATACCAAGGTGATCGTAATGAGCACCAACAATAATAATGCTATCCTTATATCTTTCTCCTTCCACAAAGCCCCAAACATTTTGAGTTTTGTGGGAGGGATTAAAAACACTTTCTACCTCAAGATGAAGACTAGTAATACTATCTCTTATCTTTTCTCTATTTACTTTTAATACCATATATAAAGAAGTATCTCTTCCATGATAAACACTCCAGATAGGCTGCTTCTCTTCTAAATACAAAAATCCTTTTGCATGATATATATTCGCTTTCAAGAATTCTTTATAAGCCTGATCACCCACTAAAAAAGTTTGACTCAAATCACTTTTCTTTTCCTCTTCTGAAAGAGGTAAATACATAGTTGAAAAATCACCACTTGTTGAAACGGAAGAGGCCCCAACTACATAATCAAGTCCAGCCTTGAGTTCTTGTTGATTTAAGGAAAGAGAAATAGGATTAGGAAAGGTATTGATGGCAAATTCATATTCTTGATAATAGCTGCCGGTAATGGTTTCCAGTTTATACTTCTTAAATTGCTTGGCAATATATTTAGCCGCCTTAGCATCTCCATTATTCACATAAGCTCTTCCAGCAAAAGAGGTAGAAGTGAGCTTTTTCAAATGCTTCTCCACAGATTTTCGATCCTGAGCTTGTAAACCAAAAAAGCTCCATGTGAACAGTATCATCATGAAGCTTTTTAATATCATAGTAGAATTATGCATCTATCAAATTAAATTTCCGCTCTAACATATTCACCAATTTTGCAAAAGGCTCCGATTCTTCATCCCAATTAAAACGATATTTTAGCGTACTGAAATATTGCATGGCATCCTCCAGCTTTTTAAAATTATTGAGGGTATATATTATATCTTCATACTTCTGAGCATTACCACCAAACAACTCGTTAATAAAATAGAATTTATCATTGATTCCGATGACAGACTTCAGGTTTTCTATTCTATTATTCTGTAGTTTTTCTACTATCGAATGGGTATTACGTGCGTCAGCTAATTTTTTATTTAAATCAGATATCTCGGGACTGGTTTTTACTTGGCTAAACAAATTATTTTCTAGATTAGGCTGCTCAATCATATCGTCTAAAGAGGACTTTACTTCTTCTACCTGCTCTTCCGGTATTTTTTCCTCTACTTCCACTTTGAAATCTATCTCTACTATCTCCTCTTGTACTTCTTCAATCACCTCTTCGGACATGCTTATTTCTTCTTTAAGCACCTCTTCGTATTTAGGCTCCTCCATGGCTTCTTCTTTTACAGGCTCTTTCACAAGAACAGCTTTAGACTCTTCTACTTGAAGCTTGTATTCCTGAACTTCTTGCTCCTTCTCTGTTTTAAGAACTGGGGATTCATTCAGTTTCTTTAGATAAATGGTATCTTCATAAAGTTTCTGGATATTTCTAATAAAAATGTCCATTTCGATTTGAGGAATATTTTCTTTATGGGAATCCATTAGTTCAAACTGCTCAGTCAGACTGGCTAACATAGCCGCTAATTCTTCTTTCATTAAATTGAATCTCATATGCTATCTTTTTATTTCAAAAATGGATTGGATTAATCTTGAAGATGATTAAATTTGTTTTCAGTTTTTAGGTTTTTGATTTTTATAATAATCGGCTTAAAGATATAATGAATTTATGGCCCTATTTATTGTACGGCACAAAATTATTAAAATACAAATGTTGATAAAGAATGACATACCATTCTGTATATCTGACATTTGAAAAAATATACATCATGTTTCTAGAGCAGAAAAAATTTAATGGCGATAAACTGGGTTGGGTAGAAGTGATAGTGGGCTCCATGTTTTCGGGTAAGACTGAAGAGCTGATCAGAAGACTCAATAGAGCAAAAATCGCCAAACTCAAGGTAGAAATTTTTAAACCAGGAATTGATGTAAGATACGATGAGGAGGATGTGGTATCACATAATGAGAACAGCATTAAGAGCACACCTATAGATAGCGCAGAACAAATTCTACTTTATGCCCACGACGTGGATGTGGTAGGTATTGATGAAGCTCAATTTTTTGATAATCAATTAGGCTCTGTATGTAATCAACTAGCCAACAAAGGTATAAGAGTTATCGTGGCTGGGCTAGATATGGATTTTCAAGCCAAGCCCTTCGGTCCCATCCCCCACCTCATGGCCACCGCCGAATATGTAACAAAAGTACATGCGATTTGTATAAAATGTGGCAACCTGGCTCAGTATTCCCATAGAACCATTCAAGGTGACGATTTAGTGGTATTAGGTGAAACCGAGAGTTACGAGCCTTTATGCCGCCCATGTTATAATAAGGCAAATTCATTAACATAAAAAAGCCTGATTCGATTAAGAACCAGGCTGTAAATTTCTTATTAAGTTTTATCATTAAGGCTTAGCCACTACTTTAATAGAAACCATAACAACAAAGCCGACTTCAAAAGTATCGTTATTGATAGTACCCACCGCACTAACAGTAGAAGCATGCATAGAAGCAATAATACTATTTACAGTATCCCAACCTGGAGCATCGCTACCAATTTCAAACTGAGCACCAACTGCAATAGGCATATTGGCAGGACTAGCAAAAGCAAAGCTGTCTCCATTTACATTATCAGTAATAGAGAAAGTACCACTTTCTAATGCAAGACCAGCTGGTGTAGTACTTGTAACTAATACTTTAATATTAGTCACCTCAATACTTTGAATAGACTCTAGATAATCTGCAAGATCTGCATTATTAGAAATGTCTATGATTGCTGTTTCATTAAAAGAAGCACTTCCTTCTTCTGTAGATTTAGTTACATCTGGTACCGCAACCATTGGGGCTTCCAAATCAGTATAAACGGTTACTTCAACTGAATTCTGAAGTTCTTCTGCGACTTTTTCGCAGGATGTAAATGCTCCTGCTAATACCAGTAAAGCAACAACAAATAATGATGATAATTTTTTCATAAGTATATTAATTTTGGATTTATTAATCTTTTAATCAGACGAAAATAGGTAATTTCTAGGTAATTAGTCAAGTTTTAACATATAAATAGCTATTCTTTATTTTTCGAATCTATCCATATTGTCACTGGACCATCGTTAATTAGCCCCACTTTCATATCTGCTCCAAACTCACCAGTGGCTATTTTTCCACCTTTCTTTTCTTCCATGGCTTTAATAAATGCTTCATATAATGGAATCGCTTTTTCAGGACGTGCAGCTTTTATATAACTGGGTCGAGCTCCTTTTCGAGTGCTGGCATGTAGCGTAAACTGGCTAATAAGCATTAGGTCTCCATTAACATCCATCAAGGACAAATTCATGACTCCATTTTCGTCATCAAATATCCTAAGCTTTAGAATCTTCTCCACCAACCAATTGATATCTTCTTGACCATCCTCATTTTCTATGCCCAGCAAAATCAATAAACCCTGAGCAATTTCTGATTTTATATGTCCATCTATTTTTACGGAAGCTTCGGAAACTCTTTGAATTAATACTCTCATTATTTTTAATTTTATAAAAGTGAAAATACAAAAAAAAGTCCAAGCTAAAGCAATGCCTCAACTTGGACCTCAATTATATTATCAAGTGACTACCAAACAAATAATGGACGATCCATCATTAAGGCATTCACTTCTTTTCTTACTTTTTCTAATACTGCTGGGTTTTCGATATCTGAAATCACTTCATCAATTAAATCCACAATAATAGGCATATGCTCTTCTGTTAATCCACGAGAAGTCACCGCTGGAGTACCCACTCTTAAACCAGAAGTCTGGAATGGAGAACGGCTATCGAAAGGAACCATATTCTTGTTTACAGTAATATCAGCTTTTACCAAGGTATTTTCTACCACTTTACCAGTAATTTCAGGGAATTTACTTCTGAGGTCAATCAACATCAAGTGATTATCTGTTCCACCTGAAACTACATGATATCCTTTAGCAATAAATGCAGCTGCCATAGCTTGTGCATTTTTCTGAACCTGAAGCATATAGTTCATATAATTATCGGTTAAGGCTTCGCCATAAGCAACAGCTTTAGCAGCAATCACATGCTCTAAAGGACCACCTTGAATACCTGGAAATACAGCTGAATTCAATACGGTAGACATCATCTTAGTCACGCCTTTTGGTGTTTTTAAACCCCAAGGATTCTCAAAATCTTCTCCCATCATAATCATACCACCTCTAGGGCCACGCAGCGTCTTATGAGTAGTAGTAGTTACAATATGACAATAAGGAATAGGATCGTTTAATAAACCTTTGGCAATTAATCCAGAAGGATGTGAAATGTCAGCCATTAAGATAGCATCAATTTTATCGGCAATGTCTCTCATTCTTTCATAATCCCAATCGCGACTATAAGCAGAAGCACCAGCAATAATAAGCTTTGGCTTAGTTTCTAAGGCTTTGGCTTCCATCTTGTCATAATCAATAACACCAGTAGCTTCTTCTACTTCGTAAGAAACAGCATTATATAAAATTCCTGATGAATTTACATGACTACCATGAGAAAGGTGACCACCGTGAGAAAGGTCTAAACCCATAAATGTATCTCCTGGATCTAAACAAGCTAGCATAACAGCCATATTTGCCTGAGCACCGGAGTGTGGTTGAACATTTACATATTCTGCTGCAAATAATTCTTTAGCACGGTCAATAGCTATTTGCTCTGTTTGATCCACTACCTCACAACCACCATAATAACGCTTACCAGGATATCCTTCTGCATATTTATTTGTTAAAACAGACCCCATGGCTTGCATGACTTCATCACTTACAAAGTTTTCTGAAGCAATTAACTCAATACCGTGAGTTTGACGTTTTTTTTCTTGCTCGATCAAATCGAAAATCTGCTTATCTCTTATCATATCTAAATTTATTAAATTACATGAATGAGTTCATCTTGAAATCATTAACACGATTACAATATCAACTGAATATGCAAAAATAGGAAATTGAATTTTGCTTTTGATAGAAAAAAGATATTTCTAATGTAAATCAGTATTTTGCCTAAGATAAACCTAAATCCCACCAGCCTTAAAACACTGTTTTACAGAGAAATATACTAAAAAACACGAAGAATGAATTATTTTCAGGAATAGCTTTTATTAAAGAACAAAAAAAACTCCGCTCTTGCGCATCTTTTTACCATATAATGTTTCATAGGTCAGGACATAAGCATAAGGGCCTGGTGGCACAAATTCGCCTTGAAACTTGCCATTCCATCCCAATACCGGTTGATTGGATTCATAGAGCATCATTCCCCATCTATTCAGAATTTTGAAGCTGTAATTCTCCATTTTAATTCCGGTATAAATAGGCATAAAAATATTAGTGACCCCACCATCTGGATCGAAACCTGATGGAATAAAGACATTACTTAACTTGGCCAAGAAATTCACATTGGAACGGGCAGTATCTGCCGTTGGCATACTATCAGAGAAATGCCCCACTGCTTCAACAAAATAACCCACTTTAGCGGTTAATGGTACCGACTGATCGTAACGATCTACATAAGAAAGATCGGATTCAGGATAAACTTCGCCAACAGGGAAAGGATAAATAAGAGTATCGATCACTCTATATATTTGATAAGCAATAATAGAATCCATTTTAGAATAAGGAGTCCATTCTATTAATGCTTCTCCATCGGCATAAGAACTTACAGATGAATTCATAGTCATGGCTATATTACTGCCCTCCCCCATATTTAAGCAACTATCATAGGGATGAACAATATAGGACTGAGGAGACTGATAATAGCGACTTGAGATATCTGCATAATAATGTAAAGTATCTGAATTCCCTATTACTGTATCGAGCACCTCAAAATCTCCACCATTTTCCGACCTAGTAATAGCAAATTGAGGAATATAGGCAATACTATCTACCTGCCATTTCAGCTCCACTTTCCCATCTACCACACTTGCCGAACGCAACCAAGTAAAATCCGTAACAACAGGTTTTCTACCAATGACTTTTTTAATACATGAAGTTGATGTTCTCGTATTTCCCTCACTATAGGCTTCAATATAAAACCGGTATTCAATATCTCTTTCAAAACCAAAAAGGCTCACCTCTGTTTCGGTTGGATCCACATCAGCTACCACCTCAAATTCCCCATCAGCTACCTTTTCATAAACTCGAATACCTTGTAGACTCACATCTTGCCAATCCCTTAAACTATCCCAAGATATCAAGCATTCATCATTACAAATATTATACTCAGGGGCATGTAGATTAACAGTTCTAATAAAATAATCGGAAGTCCAAACACATGAATTCCCACAACTATCTTGTGCTGTTATAGAGAATGTTAGAGTTGTATCACAAACCAATCCCTGATCCAATTGAATGGATAAATTATGATAGCCATAAACCTCAGCAATAGGATATTGCGTATTGGATTCACCCTCCTCATTCATGATCCATATCATATACTTTCTGATGTCAGCATTTTCTATACTTGGTAACAACCAACTCAACCTAATTTCACCAGTTTCAATATCTACACTTGCGTTTTCTGGTATTATCAAATCGGGCTGAGTATTGTCTTTAAAAATCCCTCCTCTTACATTACTAATTGACTCACAGCCATTAGTCATTACACGAATTTGATAATAATAGGTAACTTCACACATTCTGGTAGTGTCGATATACTCATTATCGAAAGTAACATCATGCTCATCATAAGCGGTCGCCGAACCCCTTCTCCAAATATGATATTCCTCATTGGGATCAAAACCTGAATCGTTCCATGACATATCCACCAATCCATTATCTAGATTATTTACAGATAATAATATGGTTCGCACTTTTGCTGATTCGCTTTGTAATTGATTACCCACATAGGACTCTACATAATAAGCATAAGATAGAGAGGCAGCATTCACATCCAGATCTGTATAAGTATCTACTGTAGCATCACTAGTGGTATGAATATGCTCAAATGTTCCATTTATGGAAGTAGAACGATAGATAAAAAAATGGGTAGTACTAGAGCCGGCCGAAAACGTTAATGTCACCGAACCATCTTGCTCACCAACAGTAAGACATTCCAGTTTAGTTCGTTGCGAATACACTTCGAATGTGAACAATAGTAGGACAATAATAATAAGTGAGTGCTTCATAGGCTTACACCGCAAAGATAGTTTTTTAAAGGGTAAATATATAACAATAATTAATTCGACTTATTGCCAAAATGATGTTTAATTATTGAATCCAAAGCTAAACTATCTTGTACATATAAGGAATCACTGCTTAGGCTTAAGCTATCGATAAAAGAATCAATGATTTTAACACTATCCAATCTTAGCGAATCGGCTTTCATCTGAAGCAAAATCTCATCATTTTTTGCCTTTAACTCATTTAAACGTGTCACCACATCTGTATAAATCATATCCATTTGCTCCAGATTTTTCTTATAGTATAACAAACTATTTTCAAATTCCATTGGACTTACTTGATTCTTTTTAAATACCTTTTGAAAATACAATAATGAGGAGTCATTGGTTCTAATACCTGTTTTTCTCAAATCATCCAAAAAAGCTTCTGTAATCTGCATATCAGCTAATATGACAATCATCTTATCTCGAGAAATCAAATCCCCAGGCACATCAGTATCCTCTTTAGAAAATGAGGAACAGGAAGAAACTATTAATAAAACAACTATTAAATAAAATAGAAGGGGTTTAAGCTTTAGCATGCTAGAATTATTTTTAGTTACCTACGTCGGACAAGAATTTTATTCGCATCAGTCTAATTTCAATTTCTTCAAATTCTTCTTCTCCCAGTTCGTCAAGTGCATCTTCAATACTATCGGAATCGGCTTCGTGAAAATACTCTAAAATCTCCTCTTGATGGTATTCGTCAACTACTTCATCAATATAATAACTCAGATCTAATTTAGTTCCAGAAGTAACAATTCTTTCAATCTCACTAATCATCTCATTAACAGGCATTTGTTTTGCCTTAGCAATATCCTCTAGGGGAAGTTTTCTATCAACACTTCGAATAATATAAACCTTTAATCCCGATTTATTGACCACTGATTTCACCACCATATCCATGGGACGGGTGATATCATTATCTTTAACATATTTGGCGATCAACTGAACAAAAGGCTCTCCATATTTAGCAGCTTTACCCGCTCCTACTCCTGAAATATTTTTCAATTCTTCAAGACTCACTGGATACTGAACGGTCATATCTTGTAAGGAAGGATCTTGGAAAATAACGAAAGGAGGTAGATTCTCTTCTTTGGAGATTCTTCTCCTTAGGTCTTTTAGCATATTAAAGAGGGTCACATCTAAAGCACCTGATTTAGCACCACCTCCAACTTCTATACTACTATCAGCCTCTTCAATATAATCATGATCTTTGGTGAGTTTAATACTATATGGTTTTTCTAAGAAATCAAGTCCTTTTTGAGTGACTTTCAATAGACCATAGTTCTCAATCTCCTTGGTTAGAAAATTATTAATTAGAATTTGCCTTAAAACGGCATTCCAATGTTTTTCATCTTTATCAGCGCCAATTCCAAAAACTTCTAATTTATCGTGTTTTGCTCCTCTGATATCAGAATTCAAATCTCCTACCAATAGTTTCACAATATATTCACGTTTAAACAACTGCTTAACATCTAATACTGCTTGTATGGCATTGGCTATATCTTCTTTTCCTTCGAAACTCTCTTTTGGTTTAAGACAATTATCACAACAACCACAATTATCTTTGGTGTATTCTTCTCCAAAATAATGCAATAATTGACGGTGACGACAAACAGAGGATTCTGCATAAGAAACTGTTTCCTGTAATAGTTGTTTGGCAATTTCTTGTTCAGCAACAGGCTTGTTCTTCATGAACTTCTCGAGTTTCTCTATATCGTCATAACTATAGAATACAATACAGTTTCCTTCTCCATCATCACGTCCAGCTCGTCCAGTCTCCTGATAATATCCTTCTATGGATTTTGGAATATCATGATGAATCACAAACCTAATATCAGGCTTGTCAATTCCCATTCCAAAAGCAATAGTAGCCACAATTACATCTGCCTCTTCCATCAAGAACATATCTTGATTCCTACGACGAGTATGTGCATCAAGACCTGCATGATAAGGCAGGGCTTTAATTCCATTTACTTGCAAGGTTTCTGCAATTTCCTCCACCTTTTTACGGCTTAAGCAATATACAATACCTGATTTACCAGGCTGAGTTTTAATATATTTGATAATGTCCTTATTGACATCTTTTGTTTTAGGACGCACTTCATAATATAGATTTGCTCTATCAAAAGAAGACTTAAAAACATTGGCATCCTCAATGGCTAAATTCTTTAATATATCTTGTTCTACCTTTGGAGTTGCAGTTGCAGTTAGTGCTATAATCGGCACATCATGACCAATGGCTTGTACTATGGGGCGCAGTCTTCGATATTCAGGACGGAAATCATGTCCCCATTCAGATATACAGTGTGCTTCATCTATTGCGTAAAAAGAAATTTCAATGTTTTTCAGAAATTCTACATTCTCTTCCTTAGTTAAGGACTCTGGAGCAACATATAAAAGCTTAGTTTTTCCACTCAACAAATCCTCTCGCACCTCCATCAACTCACTTTTCGATAAACTAGAATTCATTACATGAGCAATCCCTTTATCAGTGCTATAATTTCTAATCACATCTACCTGATTCTTCATCAGAGCAATTAACGGCGAAACTATAATAGCTGTGCCACTTTGAATTAAAGCAGGTAATTGATAACACATAGACTTACCTCCGCCTGTTGGCATGATAACAAATGTATCTCTCCCAGCTAACACACTTTCAATGATTTCTTCTTGGGTTCCTTTAAAACTAGTAAAACCAAAAATCTTCTTTAAAAGGACTTTTAATGATGTATTTTCTTTAATTTCTGTCATTACACTATTCATTCGATACTTCTCTCAATACCTTATCACACATTAATAGACTAGGAATAGCCTCCTACCCTTACAAATTTAATCATTTTATTTATCAAAAGCAATGGAATCTTCCCCCTATTGAGTTTTCCTATTTTTTGAAAAGGAGTGCGAAGGTAATCAAAATATCTTAATAATAACTACGTGATATTACTGAATTTTAGGGATATGCGATAAAACACAAAACTAAGCCTCTTTATTAAACTATCCTGCATACTTAACTATCAATCCAGGATAAGTATATTAGGGTCTTGAGTTAAAATTCCTATAAGCCTTGCCAAATTAATTTACAATGACTGGCTTATATCTTTAATATTTCATCAACTGTAAACAAAGTAAGACTCTGGTATTCTTAGCTTACACCATATTATGAAAGCAGAGGTTTTTGCCCGTCATACAATACAAAGAAAAAAGGGTATCAGACTAAACTTATACTATAATTTGATTTTCTCAACTATATAAAAACCATTTTTGATAAGCTTTACAATTATATATTCCTGATCAGAATTGAATGGAATCCTTATTAATTCTACTGATGCTATACCCTGAGAATGAATCTCCTGGCCTAATAGATTGAAGACATGCAAGTCACCACTCTCAAATTCCGCTACACCTTTAGAAGTTATACAAATGACACCATTTGCGTAATAAATTCCCACTAAATCATCAATTATTTCTTCCTCCTCAAAACCGTAAGCATTTTGATGAAATGCAATCACAAACCGCTGTAATTCATCACTTTCAGAAGCACTATAATTATATGTTGGATATTTCTTTAGGTCTTGCTGGAAACCTGTTTTTAAATCCTTTAAAACAATTTGAACACCTGGTAAATTTTCTCCTTTCGACATGCTCAAACTATATTCTCCATTCTCAACTTGATCTATATATAAAGGTATGCTTATCATTTCATTGCCCAATGGCTTATTGGCATTGATGCAGAGTTTTTCCCCATCCTCTATAGCAAATAGTTGTGGTACATCTGCTGCAGAATAAAGCTTGTGGGCATCGCCTCTAAAATCAAAATGAGCGGTTCCATTATCTGGGAAACCAATAAAGAGAGTATTTCCTTTAGTTTGATGATTCAATTGAAGTTTAATAAAAGGACTTCCTTTTTCCTTAGTTGACTTATAAAAATTCGATCCTTCATGAGTCCTTGCACTCGCAGGAATATTAAAAGACCCAGAAGAAGTTGCCGAAACAAAAAAACTTTGACTCATAGGAATAACACCATTTGTTAAATCTCCTGTACTCCCATTATAAACTCTATAATCGCCATTATTAAAAGTGGAATCCCAAATATAAACAGCACCTGTTGTATTGGTTGTTAACCAGTTTTCGTCATCCCAATCAACTGCAGACGGAAATGGATTACCAATTAAATTCCAGTTCCCACCAACTCCTCCATAATCCAAATCTACGGATAAGCTTGTTGATTTCAACTCACCCTCCATGTATGCCGTAATAGGAGCCTTAGATTCAGCAACCCAAAATTTATAACCGATACCCATAGGTAAAGACTCGTCAAGGCCTGATATAAAATCCCAAGTACCAACTGGCTCATTATATGAAGCAATATAGGTAAGCGGATTCTCATCAAAATAAAAAGCCCTAGTGGTTAAATTATCAACTGTAGCTGATAAAAAATGCCAAGTATTACTCGTAACATATCTTTCCACTGTATAATCTCCAATAATTGCTCCATCGACAATTAAGGAGCCTGTATTATTAGCATCCGATTCTATAATAAAATTAGAAGCATTGGCAGAATTTGACAAATCTCCGGAGATACTCATATTTCCATCAAGGGAAACAGAAGAAGTAGCATCTTCCAAATTAACATTTCCAGCAACTCTTATTTCATCCTCCTCCAACACTCTTAATCCCATGTTCTGCTTTATTGTTATTTGAGCATGCAAAAGACTTGGTAAAAACAATAGAACTATTATTATTTTAATATGATTTATAATTTGCCTTTTATTTAATGTATTCTTGCCTGCTTCCAACCGTGTTCTTTTCGTAATGAATATCAAAAGACAACGCAAAAGCCCCTTTAGCATATGTGTCATCATTACTGGTCCCGTTTCTATACAACCTAATCAATAAAATGCTACTTACATTATCTTGAGGGTTCTCTGATCCTGTGAGTGGAGTTATGGGTCCAAAACTAGCTATTAAATACTTATGAGAATCACCATTCACGCTTGCCGTTGCTGTAAGAGTCTCAGCAGCAGGAAAAACATATTGGGTTTCTGAATTATAATTTACCCAGGTATATTCTATAGCCCAAATCACATCTCCAGCGCCATCATCTTCTGGTGACCAGTGTATATGAGGATGGATAGCAGTTCCATTCCAACTATGTGGCATCTGAATAGATAATCCTGCTACTTCCAATTTATTTTCCTCAAAATTGTATTGATTGATGTTACCAATAAAAGTTTCCCATTTTGCCAAATCTGTACCTTTGAGCTTTACTGATGCAAGAGGCACCACATAATCGTCCCAAACAGTGGCAGCACCATTAAACCCTATGGTTCCATCTCCCTCTATTTCAGTGAAATTCGTAGCGGTTCCTATTTCTACTTGTGCATTTGCCATTATTCCAAATGACGATATTAAACATAATAATATAAGCTTTTTCATTGTTCGATTTTTTTTGTTGATATAAAGACGGATCATGTTATTGAACATTCACACCCCAACACACTAAAAGACCTGTAATATTTAACATAAAAAGCCACCCAATGGGTGGCTTTTTATGAAACTCTGCTATTCTTATGAATTACTTAATCTCAATCAATCTTTGCATTTTCTCTAATTCTTTAAGATTTTTAGGGATGCTAATTTCTAAAATTCCATTCTTATGCTCAGCATGGATGTTTTCGTGGTCAATCTCCTTTGGTAAAGTGAAGGCTCTTTCAAAAGATGCAGCTTTAAATTCTTTTCTTAGGAACTCGTCTTTGCTTTCTTCTTGTTTATCTTCTACTTTGCCTGATACCTTCAAAAGAGATTTGTCAATTTCAACTTTCACATCTTCTTTCTCCCATCCTGGAATTGAAATCTGAATTTTAAACCCTGTTTCGTTTTCCAACACATTGGTAGCTGGCTTTACCTTTGGTGTAGTTTCAAAATCATTCCACATTTGATTCATTAAATCTGAGAATAATGGGTTTCTGTTTACTTTTACTAAATTCATCATGGTTTTATCTCCTTATTTTTATGTTTTAAATATTTTATTGTTATTTGATTTGAAGTACTCAAATGAAATGCCAAATGAAATTCCGGTCCAAAGCCAGCCATTATGTCGTGTGTGAAAAATATATTATGCCGTTTTGTCTGTTTTCTATTAAATATTGTCAGTTTATAAGCTCATAAAATAAAAGCCTCCATAAAAAAAGCCTGGTCAAATGACCAAGCTTTTGATTTTTTTAAATACGAAATTGGTTAATTAAAAATTCAATTGCCCCATACCTTGATTAAAAACGATATCGATTGGGATACCGGCGGCATCAATTTTATTTAAATCTTTTTGCAAATCAGCATTAATGGTTCCTTTTTCTACGACTAGCTTTTTAGCGGCATCATAATCCCCATCCCCTTGTATTTTAAGGATCAATTGGGTTAACTCTTTTGAAGCATCTTGCATTTTAGCCATATCAATATGATATGTTCCATTTTCTAATTTGGTGAAAGCACCACGCTCTAGGAAGTAATTGAAACGAACCATATTTGATTTCCCATGACTACTGGCAGCTCCAAAACGAACAGAGCGGAAGATACCAGCCATAAAAGTTACGTAGTTATCCATAAGGTCAGCTTCACCAAGCTCACCCATCTCGTGTAACTTAGTTACCATATACAAACCTAATATATCAGCTTTACCCTCCTCAAGAGCAGAGTATTGTTCTTTAATGGCTGAGCGAACATCACCTTTACCATTAATGGTATTCTTGATTCCTAAACCATGAGCCACTTCATGAAACATAGTATTAGCAAAGAATGCATCAAAAGTAACATGTTTGCGTTGACCTTCAGCAATCAAAACTTCACTGATTGGAATTAGTATCTTATCGAATTTGGCTTGCATAGAATTCTTCAATTGCAGACGACGAGATCCTTTTTCTAGTTGCACACGCTCATCATTTGGAAGATTGATGGCAATAGTCTTGGAACCCGCATTACAATCTCCTGCATAGAATACAGCATCATAAGCTCCAAGATCAGCATTACTTCCAGGAATCTCTGCTTTATATTTAGCTTCCACAGGCATTTGCTTTTGCAATTCTGGAAGAAATTGCGCAAAATGTGCTAGCTTCTTAGTCCACTCTAAATCTTTGATAAGAATAAAGGCCTCATGTGCAGCTTTAGTACCAAAAAGAGCATCCTCATAATTCTCTATGGGCCCGATAACAAGATCTACATTATTATCCCTCATGTCCATCCAAGCCATATCACTTGCTAAATAATCATCAGTTAATAATGCTTCTGCTCTTAAATTTAAATAAGTACGGAAGCCCTCGTCTCCGGCCAATTTAGCTGCTTCTTTAAGTAAGTCCACTACTCGATCTATCTCATCTTTAAAATACTCGTGATACCAAACCGACTTGAGCTTCTTATTCTCATCACGCACAATCATGGTATATTGGCTTGATTTATCTTCATCATCCCAAGCCTCAAACTCTTCTTTGGTCATATCAACCGGATAAAACCGAACTCCTGCTGGCTTCTTTCCAATCCCTTCAACAAAGGATGAATTATCATCCAAACGATCCCAAGGTCCATAATTGATTTCGACAAACTTTTTTTGATAAGGATCTTCTAATTTAGCCATCAGACTAGCCTTGTCACCATAGCTTTCTTGCCAATAAATAGAATTCATCACTTCTGCAGCTTGGAAAAGGAGTATCAACATTTCCTTTTCATCAACCGAAAGATGAGAAATATCCGAAGTCAAAGTGAAATCAGTATAGGTCTCTACTAAACTTTTCATTTTAACATCCTCTTTTTTAACCTTTTCCCCCATAGGCTTTGGCTCATCTCCACAAGAGTTTAAACTCATTGCAAAAGCACCAAGCATCATAAAAATTAGTGTTTTCTTTATCATTTTGTTGTGTTTAAATTTCATGTGGACGAAATTACAGAATTTATTTGATCATTTACCTACACATCTAAAATGCAATTCCTCCTATCTTAAATAAATTTTATGAAAATAATCTTTTATTTTTTGAAAACTAAATATCTATTTTTTTAAATCATTACACCTTTGATTATAGGCTAATTACAAAAATCAAAACATACTTATACCCCACCTTGGTATAGTATTATATTTTCATATATATTTGTTAACCTTCAATTACAATATTTGTCCATATCAAGATTTTTACTAATTTTATCGCGTTACTAAAAGAGGAGATAAGTATGGATTTAAAATTAAAAGGCCAATATTTTTTGGTCACAGGTGCAGGTAGCGGCTTTGGAAGAGCAATAGCCGAAGCGCTTATTAAAGAAGGAGCATTTGTTTTTGCTAATTCCAAAACTGAGGAAAAATTAATAGAGCTAAAAAAGATGGCTCCCGAGCAAGTTGAGTATTTAGCTGTTGACATCACCATTCCATTAGAACAAGACAAGGTTTTAAATATGATAGGCAATAAGAGACTATCAGGAGCGGTGATCAATGCAGGTGGGCCACCAGCAAAAAGCGCTATGGAATCGAGATTGAATGACTGGGATACAGCCTATAAGTCATTGGTTCGTTGGAAGGTGAGAATTACCAAAAAGCTAGTTCAAAGATTTATTGGATGGGGCGGTGGAAAAATGGTGTTTGTGGAGAGTATCTCTGTAAAGCAACCAGTAGCGAACTTAGTTTTAAGTAACGCTTTTAGGTTAGCCATGGTTGGTTATGTAAAAACCTTCTCTCAAGAGGTTGGAAACAAAGGTGTTAATATGAATATATTGGCCCCGGGTTATCATGACACCAGCGCAATGGACAGAATCATTTCAAAAAAGGCTTTAATTTCTGATATTTCAGAAGAGGAAGCTCGTGAACAAATTGAAGCAGAATCCTTGAATGGTAAAATGGGAGATCCAAAAGAGTTTGCAAGCCTAGCATTATGGCTGCTTTCTCCTCAATCTGCTTATGTTACTGGCCAAACTATTAGTGTAGATGGTGGGTTAACAAGAGGCGTTTTTGGATAATTAAAACCAAAAAAAATTAAAGCCGAATATGAATCATATTCGGCTTTTTATTTGCTATCATATTGGATATTTCATCAAGGCCTTCCCTTTACCTATCAATACCATTGGTTTATTTCTCTTATTTACATCAATAACATACCCAGTATTTCCCTTGAGCTTTTTACTCATCAGTCCATCTGAGTTGAATAAATATAGGGTTTCCCCTTCTTTATCAAAAACAGCTAGTATCTTACGCCCTGACACACTAAACAACTGAGGTTTAATGAGAATAGGACGCTCAAAGATATAGTTGACAAATGATTTCTTCAATCGGTCAAATACATTCAGCTCCTGGCCATCAAGATAAATAAAATCATAATTTCCATTTCCACTAAAATCACTATAAATGAAGAAATGATCTTTAGAATAATCTCCAAAATCAGTAGATTTCACCTGACCCTTTTCTGGAATATAAATGAGTTTCCCATCTGAATCTGTCGTTATCATCATTCCTTTGCTATTGGTTCTATTGGCATAAACATCGGAACCTAAGGCATTGGTGAAAGACTTTCTGATTTCTAAACGAACCTTTCCATTTCTATCAAACATTATGATATTCCCATTTTGAGCCTCTGCTATCAAATAATCTTTACTATTGGCCACCACATGACTCATTGGCTTTACGATCTGCTTTCGTGTATTTTTTGATTTCCAATCCTTTAGAAGGCTTCCGTCTTTTTTATAATTATAAACCTCCCCATTAAGGCAAGGAATAAGAATTCTATAATCTTTATTATTCTGATAATCTATTACAGACAAGCCCGTACTGGCTTCGCTATTTAATTTAAGGGGATAATTGGCCACAAAGTTACCTGTCAAATCAATTAAGTACATATAATTCTCGCTATTAAATAGATATTGAATTTTTCCATTACCATAATAGTCTATTTCAAAAACATTACTGATGGGCTTTTCCTCTATTTGCTTTTTCCAAACAATATCGCCTTGCTCATTAATGAGATACATTTGCCTAAAATCATCAAACACAATATACTTATGACTGGCATCTGTATGGTCAGTTACAATAAAAGGCCCGCTAACAATATCACTATCCATCAGCACCTGCCATTGAGAACTTTTCTCGGTTTTCTCCCCAGATAAACCAGCGAATATTCCAGTATAAACCATCCTATTTTTCCAGTTGAGCTGGAGGGAATAACCATTCAAGTCTTTTTTAAATATGGAAAGCTCATTTATACTTAGCTCTTCTTTCTTTTGGAAAATATTGAATATTTCTGAAACAGAATGTGGCCTATTTACATAAAATGTGAAATTGGTATTTTTAGAAAGGTTATCAGAAAACTCATGATAGGATTCTTTCTTTTGGAGGATGGAACCCGATTCCAAAAGATCAATATATTCTTTTAGATCTTCAATGGACTTAGAAAAAATCACCAGTTCGTCTACCACCGCAAAATAAGATTTCTTAGTAGTACTAAACCAAGGGCCAAACTGACTCATTAAGAAATCGGGGTAATTGATCTCTTTTAGCTTTAGGTTTTTATAATCCATACTAATCATGGAGGGCTGCGACAGGTGAGCAATATCTGACAATAATCTATAACTCTCTCGCCCCTGCTGAGCCAGAAACAATCCATATTCCTTACCATCCTCCGTTTTTATATTGGCCATTTCTCCGGCCCACCATTTAGCATGAAGCTCTTCGGGCTTTTGCTTTAAGCCATTTTCCACCTCTAGGATAGACTTGGAGTATTTACCCCATTGCCCAGAGGATTTTAAATAGCTTTTCCAAGCCTGATAATAACTTGAATAATCATTTAAGCTTAAATGATAATAGGATTTGGTTTGATAAGGAAAGTGATCGCTGATGGTCATCCCCACAGACTCTTGGTCTTGAAATATATTCATTAAAGAAACTCCACTATCTCCAGGTATACTATATCCATTTAATAGTAGTTCATTGGTCTTTATACTTAAATCGAGCCCCGTCCATGCGGCTATATTTTTGGGATTTTGCCAAACTATAGATGGTGTTTCGCTTGCATTCTGAGGATAAATGTCTTTGAGCTTATCAAAATTAATGAAAACATGAGCATCTGACCTTTTGCCACTTACTTTCTCTAAAGACTGAAATTCTTCTGAATGACGAAACTTATTGGAGCCATTTACTAAGCCAATGGATTGCACTAATAATTCTGGGGAATCTGATATAAAATACCATCCTCTCTTTTCGCTGATACAAAGCTGATGCTTTTCTTGGTTAAGTTCAAGATAATATTCACTTTCAAGGGTTTTCTCTTGAGTAATGGGGGATTCATTTAGTTGCGATAATATATCTCGCTCAAAATTCTGCAAGCTATAACCGAAAGAAGGGAATAATAACAACCACCCTTGCTGGTGTCGTGAGAGCAAAACAGGCTGTTGTAAATCTGTAAAATGGGCAGTTTCCTCTTCAAAATAAGTTAAAACCTGCGGAAGAAAATATTGAAAGCTCTCTAGCTTTGGCCATTCTTTAAGTACCTTTCCATAAGAGCTTTCCGAATCCCAATTTTGATATAATTTATCAAATTGCGGGATCTCAATAATTAAAGCCGCATCATCGGGAATCAATTTTACTGGATCTTTAATCCCTTGAAATAATTGTTGATAGAAATATATTCCTCCTCCTAGAAAGCCAATAAAAATAAAGACAATCAAGAGATAGGATGTTCTGAGGTTGATTTGCATAGATCTATTTTATATTCAATAAAAATACAACACAGGTCAATCGATATTATTGAAATCAATAAATATCATCAACAGCTGTTTGTGAATTAATTAAACGTAAAATAGTAAGGATAGTATATTTACTAAGTGATAAAATACCAGATTAAGTTCAAGTTTTCTACTTATAAAACCACTAGCTTTTTAGTACTGCCATTTGCCAATTTCAAAATATAAATTCCTTTTTCCCATTCTGAAATATCAATTCTTTGATTTGGTGACACCATCAATGTATTGACAAATTGACCAGATTGATTATATACAATCATTTCAGATTTCTCTTCAATATCAATAGTAAAATAGTTAGTAGCTGGGTTTGGACTAATGCTTTGCTTAGAATCATCTGAAAAAGTTTGTATTCCTACAGGATTGGTCCACATAGGTTCATAACTAACTAAACCTAAACTGGCATCATCGGTTTCATGATATATAGCATCTTCGGCTTCTGCTAACTCTGTGGTACCCCAGAAATTATAAATGGCGTTGATTGGGTTTGGGGTATTGTTATAAAGAGCAAAAACATCTCCTCCGTTACCATTATTATACAATCTGTTTTTACCAGGACTGTTTTCTGTTCCATCGCCTAAATCTGGGGAAGCATTTAACTGTATAGTCACTCCCCAAAGGTTACCATAAATCACATTCTCGGTAACCACAGAAGTATTTGTTTCGTCTCCATAGAAGTTTAATCCACTACCACCTAGCATGGGGTCGTTTTGAATATTATTATCAGCCATAATGTTCCCAGCAATTATGGAGGTGATAAAAGTACCTATTTGGGCAATTCCATACCTGTTATTGAGAACATAATTATTTGTAATAATAGAATTTGAACTTCCTCCTACCAAATTTGAAACAGCAATTCCACCTGCATTATCAAAGGAACCACTTATGTAATTGCTATCAATAACAATCGGACTAATGCCATCTGAAGTTCCTAAGTTAATTTGAGGAGTATTTGAATTTACAGTCACATTATTGACAATATTATTATTAATAATCTGAGGGCTAGAAGAGGAGTTTGCTCCAGAGGAAATAGCTGCTCCTGCATTATTTTGGAAATCACAATCTCGAATTATCGGATTTGAATCGAATAGGTTTATGGCTCCAGAGGAATATTCCTGACCAAAACCCCTAAAATAACAATTTTGAATAAGCATATCCGAGTCAACAACTTTTATTCCTCCGCAGCCCTGAATCATGGTGTTTTTTAAAACTGAAGCTGATGAATTATCAAACCTAATTCCTTCAAAATTTCCAATACTCGCACTACTTGTAATTCCAAATTCGTCTGCTGTCACTAACAAAACACCTTCAATAGTCCATAATTTATCAATAGCAATACTTAACTGAACATCCTCCTCCACCTTTAGAGTATCACTGGCCGAGATGATAATACTTTCGTTAAAACTAAATCCATCACCGTCTGCGGTAATAGCGCCAGCCGAGATATCCACTAGGTCACCCAGTGTATAGGATCCATTATTTCCTGGCGTAGAATATTGCGCCATAACTTGAATAGTAAAAAGACTTATTAATAGTAGTAATATTTTTTTCATAATCTTGGTTTTTAATGATATTTTTGCAGCACCGATACCATAGCAAAAATAATAAAATGAGCGATCAAATCAAACATGAATGCGGAATTGCCCTTCTTAGACTCCGTAAACCATTAGAACATTACCTTTCTAAGTATGGGACAGCATTTTACGCCCTCAATAAAATGCACCTATTAATGCAAAAACAGCATAATAGAGGCCAAGATGGAGCCGGAATAGCCAGTATCAAGTTAAATATGCCTCCCGGAGTAAAGTATATCGATCGTCAGCGATCAAATTCAACCACCCCCTTAAAGGATATTTTTAATGCTGCCTACGAACCATTTCAGCAATTAGAACAGGAAAATCCTAAAATGCTCAACGATGTTCAATGGCTTAAAAACAATGGCCGTTTTACTGGGGAGGTTTTTATGGGACACTTAAGATATGGTACTTTTGGAATCAATAATATCCAAAGTATTCATCCAGTATTGAGAGTGAATAATTGGAAAACGAGAAATTTGGTTTTGGCTGGTAATTTCAACCTCACCAATGTAAACGAGTTATTTGAGCGTTTGGTAGCCTTTGGTCAGTTTCCTGTGGAGACTAGCGATACCATTACCATGTTAGAGAAAATTGGTCACTTTCTTGATGAAGAAAATGAGGAGCTCTATCGTCGATATAAATACGAAGGTCATAATAAACAAGAAGCCACCGAAAAGATTGCTGATGCCTTAGATATTAGTAATATTTTATCGAGAGCATCAAGCGATTGGGATGGTGGATATGTGATTACTGGTTTACTTGGTCATGGAGATTCATTTGTAATGCGCGATCCAAATGGGATTCGACCGGCCTATTATTATATGGATGATGAAATTGTGGTTGCCGCCTCTGAGCGCCCTGTCATCCAAACCACTTTCAATGTAAAAGCTGAGGATGTCAAAGAGATAAAACCTGGACACGCTTTAATCATCAAACATCAAAATACCGTTGAAGAAGTAGAAGTACTTGCTCCTAAAGAAAAGAAATCATGCTCTTTCGAAAGGATTTATTTTAGTCGTGGTACCGATATTAACATCTATAAAGAAAGAAAGAAATTAGGATCTATTATTACTCCAGAAATTCTAAAGGAAATCAATTACGATTTACACAATACCGTATTCTCTTATATTCCAAATACTGCTGCCGTGGCTTATCAGGGGATGGTTGAAGAAGTTAATCATTTCTGTAATAAAGTTAAAGCGGAGAAAATTCTTGAACTTGGCAATGAGGTCAGTAAAGAAAAGGTAGAAGAAATTATGATGTTTACACCACGTATTGAAACTGTGGCGGTAAAAGACATGAAGCTTCGTACCTTTATTACTCAGGATAATCAAAGAGACGATTTAGTAGGCCACGTTTACGATGTTACCTATGGTGCCATTAGAGAAGGAAAAGATAAATTAGTGATTATTGACGATAGTATTGTGAGGGGAACCACTCTGAAGCAAAGTATTATCAGTATTATCGACAGATTAGGTCCAACAGATATTATTGTAGTTTCTTCGGCTCCTCAAATCAGATATCCTGATTGCTATGGTATTGATATGGCTCGACTTGGTGATTTTATCGCATTTAGAGCCGCCATTGAATTATTGAAAGACACCAAACAGGAGTCTATTATCAATACGGTTTATAATAAATGTAAGGCTCAACAAAAGCTTCCAAAAGAAGAAGTAGTGAATTATGTAAAAGAGATATACGAGCCCTTTACAGCCCAGCAAATTTCTGATAAAATTGCGGTATTGGTTAGCCCTAAGAAAGTGAAGGCAAGGGTTAAGGTATTATTCCAAAGCATAGAAAATCTGCACATTGCGGTACCAAACCACACTGGAGATTGGTATTTTACTGGCAACTATCCAACACCTGGAGGTAATAAGGTAGTTAATACTAGCTTTATCAATTATGTAGAAGGTAATCTAGGAAGAGCATATTAAGCATAAGATTCCATCAAATTTAAATAGCCACAAGTATTAACTTGCAGCTATTTTTTTTTGTTTTACTCAAGTTTCGCACTTAACATGAGTCTTGCAATGACTTGATAAACAGTTGTTTCCAAGTTCGGTTTTTTTCTTTGAGTTACCTTTGAGTTACCTTTGTGTTTTCTTTGTGCAACTTTGTGTTATAGCTAAAAAGTTATTACACAGAGGTTCCCAAAGTAGTCGCAAAGGTTCACGAAGAATTCTTTCTGGTAATCAGAATATATCACAACTAGAATTAGTGGATATTTCATAAATTGAACATTTAAGCCAAAGTGCGAAACTTCAGTTGTTTTATAAATTGATGAAAGATAAGCTCTTTGAAAACCAGGCTCCTTTTAAGGTTGAAACAAATTTGATTTTAAATGATTTAATCTGCAATAGTCTACTTAAAAAAAGCCATCAAGGAAATCCTTGATGGCTGAAAAAATCAATTCCTCTATTATAAAATCTTTATTTAAAAGGCTGATTACTCAAAAGCAACACTTTTAACTTGATAAGTATCATTTGAGATTATTTTGATGAAATACACTCCTCTTTTGTAAGAGGAAATATCAATATGACTTGTATTGCCATTTGAATAAACGTCACTGAGCACCTGTCCCAATTGGTTTAATAATTGAATGCGATATTCCTGAGCCTTATTCAAGCGAATAGAAATCTGCTCCTGAGCTGGATTTGGATATACACTAAACTGAGCGGCACTGAAATTTGAAACCTGATCAATTATAGGTTCTAAACTAATATCAAGCTCCACCACTTCTTCAGCAATATCTATTGTTCCTTCATAGGAATAGAAAGCTTCTTTACTCACAGTAACATCAATATCTTCCCCAAATACAATATTACTAAAGGTGGCTACTCCTTGTGTATCGGTTAGCATGATAGAGCCCTCCAAGTTTACTTCTGCTCCTTCTATGGCCTCACTACTTTCTTCATCTGTGATGGTAAAAACTACCGTTGCAAAATCGAATTCAGATTCTCCAATACTACCATCGGTAAAAATATTCTGAGCCATCACTCTGGTATCATTTCCCAGTTCATCGCTCCATGTAACTACAGCCTGATTGCTATGAAATTTGCTTAAGAAAGCATGAGATTTTGAATTTTGAGAATTGCTAATCTCAGTTGGGCTCTCCCAAACTTGTTCACCCTCGGCATCTAATGCCAACATATTTAAACTTCCTAAATAGGTAGAACCTTCAAAGAAATTACGATAAAAATAATAAGTTTCATCCTCTATTTGTACGGCTTGAGAACCAGCTTGAAGTTGATCGTTCATTCCAATTATGGTAGCTCCTGCATCACCTTCTAATAATTCGCCATCTGCACTCACTCTTTGGTATTTTAAGGCAGCCATACTCTGGTTTCCATTTAACAGGTTCCATAGCACCACAAATTCTCCATTGATATTGGTACCAGAAATCACTGCTGAAAGTTGATGTCCACTGGCTTCTGTTCCTAATAATAGGCCATCGGTTTCCCATTTTACCACACCATCAGCGTCCACATATTGAGCATATACTTCATTGGTCATATTAAAATAGCGGTCGTCGTCCCAAGCAAAATATAAGCTACCATCACCAGTTCCAAAAAGGTGCAAATCGTCCCAAGCAGCAATTCCTCCAGCATCGGTAATTATTTTTTCTGAATCCCAAACCATTTCACCATCAGCATCGCATCTGATGGCAGCAATATGACGAGTTAAGGCTGGGAAATTCCCTGTTTCTTTAAAGAAACCAAAACTAAAGCCGCCATCTTCATTGGCTATAGCGGAAGGGAAAGCCCATTTAGAACCAAATCCCGAGAAAGATTTTCCTTCTTCACCCCAAGGCAAAGTACCATCTTCTAATATTTTATGAACAAAGATCTTATCTGTTCCTGCTGTATAATTAGTGGAGAATAAAACAACAAGGGCATTATCATTAGTGACCACTCCCGTAGGCTGATATTCATCAGAACCAGAAACCGGAAATACAATTCCATCTTCTCCCCATAAGTTATTACCTTCGGCATCTACCTTATAAACCACCACATCTTTATTTCCATTTCTAATGTCGGAAAATATCACAATGGCATTTCCATCCATATCACTCAAAAGGGTATAATCATCAACCCATGAATTTTGAGCATAAGTACTGACTTTCATATCGCTTTCCCAATTATCAGTACCATCATGGGCCAAGAAAGCCAAATTCATATCTAAATTTCCTGCTCCACCATACCAACTAAAAAAGTATTCACCACTTGGCGTGCTGGCCACCTTAGGTACATAATGTGCATTGGCATCATCATTAATAATAGTATTGACTTCTGCATTATCAGTCCATTGTGCTTGAGCGCCCAGACTTAGTATCAAGAATAAAAATAATAGTTTTTTCATGAGATATATTTTTTTGTGAATTTATTATTTCCTTTTATTTACTTCCTTCCATGCAAACATAAAGTCAATTTATCATTTAAAGGCTAGGATGGACCAATCTAAGTTACGCTACTGAAATGATATATTGATATTTTACTACTGCAATATACGTAAAATTCAGATATTCAATACACTAAAATTGCTTCAAATAATCAAAAAGATGGTCTGCATTTTCTATGTTTAGTTTTTTGCGTAGTCTTAATCGAGCAGATTCCACACTTCTCACCTGCCTAAAAGTAAGCGAAGCAATATCTTTAGTACTCAAACCCAAACTGATAAAAGCACATAATTTCTCCTCGTTTGCACTGAGGTCGGGGTGATGGGCAATCAGGTTTTCATAAAAAGAAGGATGCACTTCTTGATAATAGGTTTTAAATTCTTCCCAATCACTTTTCATCAGGTCGCGCTTCATCTGCTGAATCACCTGTTCCAATTCTTTCTTGGTTCCTGCTTTTAGGGCTTGGTTATATATGAGCTGACTCAAACGGCTAATGATTTCTTCGGTGGCCTGCACATGTTTTATAGAAGATAGCGAATAGGTAGCCAGTTGACGAGATTTAGCATTTAGCTCCAGTTTCAATTGCTTCTCGTTTTGCTGATGTATAAGGTCCTGCTGCTCTTGTATGGTTTGGTTTTGCTCATTCACTTGTTGACTCATTTTCTTTTCAAAACCTCTTTTTCTATAGAGGATGGTTAGCAACCACAGCAGAACAATCAGGCTTATCACAGAACCTATCAACATCAGATTCCTCTGATTTAATTTAAGCTGGGCTAAAGCTAGATTATTTTCGAGCAGTCTATTTTCTTGTTCTTGCCATTCTAGTAAATAAATCTGATGAACCTCACTTTGCTGTATGGATTTCCAGGTCTCATTAATAGAATCCTGAATGCTATGTGCTTCTTTTAAATAAAAATAGGCCTCATTCAGCTTATTCTCTTGCTCATACAAATCAGCCAATTCAAATAATACCTCTACCTTTAATTTGGGAACAGAAATAGAATCGCTCAGAACCAATGCCTTGGTCAAATAGGAAATGGCTAAATCAAAAGAAAGCCGATCCTTAGCAATATTCCCAAGTCCTTCGTTACATTTCAACTGAAGCTCTTCAAATTGATGATCTACCGCAATCTCTAATCCTTTAGCATAATAATATTGAGCTTGCTCCCTATCGCCCGATTTATAAAACAAACCAGCATATTCCTCATATAAAAAGCAGTTTTGATACTGACTTTGCAGCTTGGGTAATATTACTTTACATTTTTCGGCATATAGAAATGCGGAATCCAGAGGAGTCAAATCCGCATACATCACCATCAAATTAAAATAGGCATCATATTTTTTACCAAGGTCATTGGCCAATTGAGCAATTTGAAGGGCTTTATGTTGAAGTTGTATGGCTTGATCTAAGTTTCCTTGAATAAAATAGAGATTACTAATATTATTCAATGCAGTGGACTGCCCTACTTTCCAATCTACTGAATCGCTAATACTTAAGGACTGATAATAGGCTTTTAAAGATTTATTATAAATGCCGAGTTCTTTATAGAGTATGCCTTCTACATTGAGCAAATAGGCTTTTCTTCGCCAGTCTTCAGTGGAATGATAGCCCAAGGAATCTGATATGGCATTGGCATCTAAAAACACCTCGAATGCCTTAGCATAATATCCAGATTGAGCCAAAATATAGCCATAGCTAATTTGTGCTTTGACACCCGGTATGGGCAGGTTTAAATCTCTAGAAAGCTGATAGGCTTTATGGGCAAATAGTTTACGCTCCTCTAAATTAAAATGCTCATCTTGCGATAATTCTGTATATCTTTTCAGTTGCTCTATATTCATCTTATAATTGGAGGAGTCCACTTGAGCCAGCCCAGCAATAGAACACAAAATCAACAGAATAAATAAGAATCTCTTCATGGCAGAATATTAACACTCAAAATTACATGAAAAACTTAAGAAATCAAGATGGACTCAAAAAAGGCATTTGTCCAATAAAATGAAATAAATGGACAGATAGGTGAATTGTGTTCATTTTTGATGGTTCTGGAGTATTTGTTCAGAATATTTAAAAAAATGGACAGATTGTTCTGGGACTGCATGTGTTTTTTGTCAATGATGATTTGATTGGGATATTGGAGGGGTAGGTGTTAAATTCTATAATACTTCTCTTTTGATTAAACGATTATTTTTAACTGAACAAAGTTGCTTTCTTAATTTAATAATACTTGCATTATTAATATACTGTGCTCTAAATTCTTCAAGGTCTGAAAGAAACATAATTTCTAAAATAGGATAAACAAAATAAATTACTGTGAATTGAATTCCCAAAATTATTAAATATCTTTACAGGCACATTTAACTCGTCAATTAAAATTAAAATTTGAATGTCTCCATTTAATGAACGCATTATTTCTTTCACCAAAGGAAGTAGTAGAAACAAAATCATTATTGCCACAGATGAAATACCAGGTATATCTGTATTAGATATTGGCTATCAACTTTCTGAAAAGCTAAAAACGATAACTGGCAAATCAAATTTAAGTCTAAGAGCGTCAAGATTTAGTGAAATCTTATTCGAAAAACATATTACCCAAGACGAGGCACTTGGAAGCATTCTATATATCAAAAACATTGGTATTTTGTTTGAACCCAAGTTAAAAATTGATACCCAAGCTTTAATTGAAAGATATTCTAAAAATAACACATTAATTATCCAATGGGATTATGAATTTAAAGACCATAAATTATTCTTTAAAAACACAAGTAATCACTATCTTGATCTATCATATTTATCCTATTTAATTGCAGAATAATAAAAGACTATGAAATATAAAGATTTAATCAACTTTGAACCCATTACTGAAGTAGTAAAATTTAGCAAAACAGATGAGACTGCTTATCAGGAATCGCTTATCAAATCATTTGTTTTTTCGCAAACATTTAAGGATTACTTAGTCCCAGTGATTACAAAAAATCTTGATTTCACTCACAAAAAAGAAACTTTTGGGTTACAAATAGTTGGTAATTATGGTACTGGTAAATCACATTTAATGTCTGTTGTATCATTAATTGCTGAAAACGAAAAATTACTAGATTTAGTTTCTGATGAACAGCCAAAGCTTGACTTATCAAAAATTGCTGGACAATTTAAGGTGCTTAGATTTGAGCTTGGGAATACTGAAAGCCTATGGGAAGTTATTAGCTTTCAATTGGAAGAATACCTCCACACTATTGATGTTGCATTTAGTTTTGAAGGACATGGACCTAAAACCTACCTACAGAAGATTCAATTGATGATGGCTGCTTTTGAAGAGCAATATCCTGACAAAGGTTTTTTAGTTGTTATCGATGAGATGTTGGCCTACCTAAAAGGACGTTCGCAAGCTGATAAATTAAACCAAGATTTACAGGTGTTACAGGCTTTAGGACAAGCTTGTGATGGCTCGAGATTTAAGTTTATGTTTGGTGTTCAGGAAATGATATATCACTCACCTGAGTTTCAGTTTGCATCTGAGATGCTTCAAAAAGTAAATGACCGCTATGTAGATATTAAAATTACTAAAGAAGATGTAGCCTACATTGTTAAGAATAGACTGCTTAAGAAGAGCGAACATCAGAAACAAAGTATTAAAAAACATCTGGAACCATTTTTAAAGTTTTTTACTGATATGCATGGTAGAACAGAAGAATATATTGAATTATTCCCTGTTCACCCATCCTATTTTGAGAACTTTGAGAAAATTAGAATTGGTAAAAGCCAAAGGGAAATCCTTAAAACACTCTCCAATCAATTTGGAGATATATTAGATAAAAATTTACCCACTAATAATCCTGGATTACTTACCTATGACAAATACTGGGCTGATATACAAAAAAGCCAAGCATTAATGGCTAATGCAGATATTAGAAAAGTAAAGGAAATTACAGGAGTCATTTATGACCAAATAGATACTTATTTCGCGGGACCAAGAAAAAATAAAATTGAAATAGCGAAAAGAATTACCAATGCCTGTGCCATTAAAACTTTACAAGACGCCTTAAATAAACAAAATGGCACGAATACTGAGAACCTGGTAGATGACTTATGCCTTACAGATGACATGGCTTCAGATAGAGGTTTCTTAATAGATATAATGGAATCCACTGCTAAAAATATGATTACTGCCACAGCAGGTCAATATTTTGTGCAAAACGAAGACAATGGTATCTATCACTTGAGAATAGAAGGCGGAGTAAATTATGACCAGAAAATAAAGGACTATGCTGAAACATCTATGACAGATGACCACAAGGATAAATACTTCTTTATATTTTTGCAAAACAATCTACCGCTTTTAGATAAGACCTATAGACCTGGTTTTCAAATTTGGGCTCATGATATTGAATGGGAAACACACAAAACGTACCGGGCTGGTTATATTTTCTTTGGTAATCCCAATCAAAAATCTACCACACAACCAAGACAGCATTTCTATATGTACTTTATGCCTGTTTTTGATGAATCAAAAAAGAACAGAAACCATGAAGAAGATGAAATCTATTTTATCATGGATGGACTCTCGAGAGAATTTAAGGATGCCGTTAGTTTATATGGTGCTGCTCTGGCTTTAGAAGCACATGCTGATTCTTCTCAAAAAGCAGCCTATTTGCAAAAAATAAATGAGCTTAATAAAAAAGCACGAGATATATTTAACAAGGAATATATTCAAACAACCATGGTTGATTATATGGGTGAGGAATTGCCTTTAAGTGGTTACCCCTTGCCTGGTGAAGGATATACTAAGGAACAAATCTTCAGTAGTGTTGCAGCAAAAGTGTTTGAAAAATGGTTTGCTCAAGAAAATAAAGATTACCCTTCCTTCCAACAGTTAAAACAGGCTTTAAGTAATGATAATTTTAGAACAAGGATAGATAGTGCCATAAAAAAAATAATTACACCGGAACAATCCAATAGTGATGGTGAAGGCATTTTATCCGGATTAGGATTATGGGTGCCAGGGAAACTGGATTTTAGTCATTCTATTTACGCCAGACATTTATTAAAACTCAAAAAAGAGCGTGGTGAAAACCAGGTAATTAATCGAGATGAGATTATTTATTTATTGGAGAATAGCCAAGATATTTGGCTGAGTAGGTCGTTTAATATCGAGGCAGAACTTGAATTTTTGGTGATTGCCACATTATGTGCCCTTGGTGAGTTTGAGCTGGTATTTCTATCGGGTTTAACTATCAACTCTACTAATTTAAGTAGTTTAAGAGATTTAGATGAACATGATTACTATAGCTTTAGCCATATAAAGCCACCTAAGGGAGTTAATTTAGCAGCTATTAAAGCCATGTCTATTGGCTTGATTGGGAAAGACATTTCAAACTATTTAAAAGACCCAAGCATATACCCTGGCATTGTGGAGGCTGCCAATTTATGGGCTAAAAAAGCAGTTACTATCGAATCAAAAATACAAGGAGGTTATTCTGAGCGAGGTATAGAACTGATTAGTGATGAGCAAGCAAGGAAATATAGAATCAAATTATCTGCATTTTCTGGGTTTTGTGATAAGGTGGCCAATTATACCACAGAAGCCAGAATAAAAAACTTCCAATATTCTATTGAAGAAGTTGAACATGCATTGGAAGGTAAGCCAATTATAGAGAAAATTGAAAAGCAATTGGTTGAATTGGCAAATTTCAATGATTTGATTTCTTATCTACAACAGGCTAAGCAATATATAATAGATGATAAATTAAAAACTACCATTGCCAATCAGATTAATAAATTATCTGAGGTATTTGAAAAACAAGACCATAAAGAAAGTCAGAAATACCGGATTGAACTGGTAGCCTTAAAAGAGAAATATGCTGAATATTATTTAGAATTATATTTGAAATACCGAATTAGCGAGGCTGACGACATCAAAAAAGTGGCTTTGTTGCAATCCAATGAAAAACAGATATGTGATATTTTAAAAGATGCAGATTTTGTTTCTTCAGGGAAATATTTACAATTGCTTCATAAGGTTTCTAAACTAAAAGTTGCAGATTCACAAGTTAATAAAGACAGTATTCTATTAACGCCATATCATGAATTTAATCCCAATGATTATTTCGATATTGAAGAATTATCAATCAAGGAAATATCTAAAGAGCTAAAAGATACACTAGAAAACTGGGAAGAAATTTTAAAAGAAACCTTGGATGACCCGATAGTAAATAAAAACATGGGGTTATTGGATGAACAAAATCGAAAATTACTCAAAGTTTATAAAGAGGGAAGCGGTAATTTAAATCCTGAAAACGCCTTGCAAATTAGAAACGCTATTATGGAACTGCACCAGGGTTTGGAAAAAGTGGAGATTAGCGATGATGATTTAAGGATGTACCTGAACAAACCTATGACACCCGAAGAAGCACAACAGGCATTTAAGAAATTTATTGATGAATTGTCCATAGGAAAAGATCGTTCTAAGATTAGAATTATCTTAAAATAGTCGGCATATTTCAATTGTATTAACTTAAAAGTTAATACATTTGTAGCTTATGGAAGCTAAAGAAAATCAAATAATCAGTAATTGGTTAAAGGAAAATAGTTCTCCTGAAATAGATCGGTTTATTGAAAAGAACCTGGATATTACTGAAAAAGTTAGGCAGGCTTTAGAATCTAAAGGCTGGAAATCGCAGGATTTAGCCAAGGAAATGGGCAAAAAACCTTCAGAAGTCTCCAAATGGCTGAGCGGCACCCATAATCTAACCCTAAAAAGCATCATTAAAATGGAACAGGCTTTGGGAATAGATTTAGTTGTAGTGAATAAAACAGAAAGTAATGAATAAAGCCGAACTCATACAGAAGCTCGAAGATATTGAATGGGAAGATTTTGAAGTGAAGAAGGCCGAATCTGCCGTTCCTAAATCTGCCTGGGAAAGTGTTTCTGCTTTTTCTAATAGCAATGGCGGGTGGTTGATTTTTGGTGTTCAGGAACAAGGAAAGCGTTTTGAGATTTTAGGAGTTAAAAACGCTGAGAAAATAGAACAGGACTTTTTAACCAACATAAGAGGTGGGAAATTCAATGCACCTATTCATACAACACAAAAGAAATATACTATTGATGAAAAAACCATATTGGCATTTTATATTCCCGTATCCGCAAAAAAACCTATTTACTATAATAGCCCAGTAAATACTTTTATACGCAGAGGAAGCTCCGATATGCGAGCTACTAAGGAAGAAACGGACAGCATGTACCGCGACCAGACTTTTGGTACTAAAACTTCTGAGATAGCATCCCATACCAATAGAGCATCTTTAAATAATACATCTTTAGAACAATACCGCGATTATATGGCAAGGTTTAATCCTACAGCCACCTATAACCGCTTTAGCGAGGGTGATTTCTTGAGCCGATTAAGAATTATTGAAAACAAAGCATGTACTTATGCTGGCTTGCTGATGTTTGGAAAGCGTGAAATGATAGAAAAGCATTTCGCCGACTTTAGAATAGATTTATTGGAAATACCCGGTACATCTTATGCGGATGCCACTTCTCGTTATACTTTTCGACTCGATGAACACGAAAACCTTTGGGAGTACTATTTTGAATGCTTCAATCGCTTAAAAAATAACGTAGATGTTACTTTTACACTCTCCGCCGAAGGATTTGGGCAGGAATTATCCCCTGGCTTGGTAGCCATAAGAGAAGCACTTGTAAATATGCTGATGCATGCTGACTATTTTGCACCTTCCAAATCACGAATAAGGATTTTTAGTAATCACATTGAGTTTTATAATCCCGGGGGTTTACCCAAACCCATTGAAGAACTAAGAACCAAAGATTTATCAATTTCCAGGAATCCTGTACTAACAAAACTCTTTAGGATGGTAAAACTGGCTGAAAACATAGGCTCAGGTTTAGAAAAAATAGAAAGCAATTGGTTGGCTTATAATAAAAGTACCCCAACTTATCAATTAGATTTTGACGCTACTATTGTTCAGTTTCCTTTATCAATAGTAGATATAGGAACAGATAAAGACGTAGATAGAGACACTGTAAAAGACACTGATAAAGACACTGTAATTAAAACCAAGAAAACAACAGAATTACAAGATAGCTTCAAAAGCATATTTGGAAAGTTAGGACATAACTCACATGAAAATAAAGAAATTTTAAACCAACATACTGATATTATTACGAGATATTTATGGGATATTTACGGGATAAATGCGGGATATTTACGAGATAAATATGGAGATAGAATCATCTGGCTGATGAGTATTATTATTTTGAAACCTGAAATGAGTATGCCTGAAATAGCTAAAATACTTGGGGTTTCGGTAAGCACCATTGAAAAAGATACACAAAAACTAAAAGCTGAACACATTTTGAAAAGAATTGGAGCCAGAAAAACCGGCAAATGGATGATCCTTAAACAACAAAAGCCCCATTAAAGCATTAAAAACAAAAACAAATGAACACAGAAAAAATCACCGTATTAGGCAAAACCTTCAACAGCGAAGAAGAACGCCGCGAATATTTCCGCAACGAACTTAGAAAACACCTACCCGAACTTAAAAAAATGGAAGGCTTTCCCATAGGCGAAGATGAAGATATTATCAAGCTAAGCGACCCACCCTATTATACCGCTTGCCCCAACCCTTGGCTCAACGATTTTATTGCAGAATGGGAGGAAGAAAAAAAGCAGTTGGAGAAAGAAGGTAAACGTTCTGCTGATTTTGTTGTGGATGAGCCCTATGCCAGTGATGTGAGTGAAGGGAAAAGTAATCCAATTTATACAGCTCACACCTATCATACTAAAGTTCCGCATCCAGCAATAATGCGTTATTTGCTTTATTACACCCAACCTGGCGATTCTGTTTTGGATGCTTTTGGAGGAACAGGAATGACAGGAGTTGCAGCACAAATTTGTGAAAACCCTGACAATGAAACCAAATATAAAATAGAACAAGAATGGAAAACTCTTTTTGGAAGCACACCCAATTGGGGTAAAAGGAAAGCGATTTGTGGTGATCTATCACCTTACGCTTCGTTTATAAGTTATAACTACAATACTCCTGCGGATTTGGATGTTGTTCAAAAAGAATCCCAAAAAATTTTGAACGAAGTATTGGATGAATGCTCATGGCTATATGAAACAAAGCATATCGATAATGGATTAGGTATGATAAATTATACTGTCTGGAGTGATGTTTTTAATTGCCATAACTGCGGACATGAAATAATTTTTTGGGATGCAGCTATGAATTTTGACAGTAAAAAAGTAATTGATGATTTTGAATGCCCTGTGTGCAATTCAATAAATAATAAAAAATCATCCGAGAGAGTTTATGAGACAATATATGACAAAGCACTTGAACAAACTATAAATAGGATTAAAACTGTTCCAGTCCTTATTGTATACACATATCAAAACAAAAGATTTCAAAAAACTCCCGATGAAAATGACCAAAAATTAATAAGAAAAATAGAAAATTCAGGTTTTAATAATAAGTGGGTTCCAACATACAGAATGCCGGAAGGAGATGAATCAAGACGTAATGATAATTCTGGCATAACCCATATTCACCATTTTTATACGAAACGGAATTTGATTGCACTTTCAGGTTTAAATCATTCAATAGAGATTTCAGCTTTACCAACTAAAATGAAATTTCTTTTAACCGGTATGATAAATAGGTCTACTCAAATGAATAGAGTTCATGTAAAAAATTTCTTTTATGGCGGAGGAGGATGGAATGCTGGTCATTTAAAAGGAACATTCTACATTCCATCCCTACCTGTTGAAACATCAATATTAGAACAGATATCTGATAAAATTAAAAGTTACTTAAAAGCAATTAATCTTTTATCAAATGAATATACTATTCTTCAATATGTTGGATCTGCGTCAAAAACAGGAATCGAAGACAGCTCTATTGACTACATTTTTACTGATCCACCATTCGGTGCGAACATTATGTACTCTGAATTGAATTTTCTACCCGAAAGTTGGCTTAGAGTACTTACAAACAATCAAAAAGAAGCAATTGAAAATAAAACGCAAGGCAAGTCATTATTAGTGTACCAACAACTCATGATTGAATGCTTCAAAGAGAATTACAGAGTACTGAAACATGGCAAATGGATGACTGTGGAGTTCAGTAACACAAAAGCAGCGGTTTGGAATGGCATTCAAACTGCACTACAAAGAGCAGGTTTTATCATTGCCAATGTAGCAGCTATAGACAAAAAGCAAGGTGGTATGCGTTCCATTACTACTGCAACAGCGGTTAGACAGGATTTAGCTATAAGTTGCTATAAACCTTCAAAACACTTCATTTCGACATTTAATAAGGCTCAAAACACAAATAGTGCAATTTGGGAATTTATTATGGAACACTTAGAGCACTTACCCATCCATTTAATTACTGGTACTTCAACATCAGCCATTATAGAGCGCAGCCCAAAGATTTTATTCGACAGATTGATCGCCTTTTATGTACAAAAAGGATTGCCAGTACCCATAGATGCAGGTAAATTCCAACAAGGATTAAGAGAACGATTTATTGAAACTGATGGAATGTTCTTTACCAGCGAACAAGCAGCTGAATACGATAAAAAGAAGGCAGAGCATCCTGATTTTGTGCAATTATCTTTATTAGTAGCCAGTGAGCAAGATGGGGTGCTTTGGTTAAAGAATCAATTATCTGAAAAAGCCATGACCTATCAGGATATTCAGCCAGAATGGATGCAGGCTTTAAGTGGTTTAAGAAAAGGGGATATTTTACCGGAGCTTAAAGTTTTGTTGGAAGAAAACTTCTTAAAAGATGAGGAGGGTAGATGGTATCAACCCGACCCGGAAAACGAAGCTGATTTAGAGAAATTAAGAACCAAAAGGCTACTCAAGCAGTTTGAAATTTACAGAGCAGAAGCTGCCAAACCCAAAACCAAAAAAATAAAAGAAGTAAGAGTAGAAGCCTTACGCACTGGTTTTAAACACTGCTACCAAGAGAAAGATTTTAAAACCATAGTAGAAATAGGCAATAAAATACCCGAGAATCTTTTAATGGAAGACGAGGTTCTGTTGCAGTTTTATGATATTGCGAGTAATAAGATATAAACCCACATTATGTTTAAATGGCTATTAACAGAGAAAAGCAGTAAATGGTTTATTGGGATTGGATTCCTAATCATTTTTATAGGGCTAATTATTTTCCGATGGAATGAGCATTTTTTTGATTGGGATGTTGCTATAAAATCTGATAAGGTTGGCCAATTGGGAGATTTTATTGGCGGAATAGTTGGAAGTATTTGGGCATTAGCTGGTGTTATATTGTTTTATGTGGCATTAAATGAACAAAGGGAGGATATCAAAACCAATAAAGAAGTCTTAATTGCACAAGTTAAGGCACTGGAACAACAAATTGAGGAATTTGAACTACAAAGAGAAGAACTTGCTGAGACCAGGGAAGTGTTTAAAATCCAAAGTGAAACACTTAAACTACAGCAGTTTGAATCTACTTTTTTTAATCTTTTAGGAATACATCAGAATAATATTTCTGATATGGATGTTACACAAGAAAAACTAAAGCCTGGTGCTGATATACATGATCCAAGATTGGGAGACTATGAAAATATCAGCTCTACAGGGAGAGATTGTTTTGTTTTTTTTAAAGAAAGGTTGGAATCAATTTATAAGAGTAATAAACAATACTGGGCTTGGGATACCCAAAAATATAAGGACGAGAAACATCTAGCATTGTATTCTTACATTGATTTTTTCAAACAATATCAACCTGACCTTGGCCATTATTATAGAACTCTATATCACATATTTAAATTTGTAAATGTCTCCGATATTTTGGACAAAAACAGATATACAAGTATTGTTAGAGCACAACTTTCAAATGATGAATTGGTTTTACTTTTTTATAATGGAATCACAGAATATGGTGAAAAATTTAAACCATTAATTGAAGATTTTCATGTTTTTAAGAATTTGAACCTGGATTCTTTATTGAATCTAAGCGAGCATAAACCTTATTATTCTGAATCTGCATATAAGAAGATAAATCTAAAGGAAAAAGAAAACTTAGTTTATTTAAAATCATGGAATAAGAAACACTGGACACACAAAAAGAAGCATTAATCATACTATAAACAAATCTGATATTGTTGAATTTAGATAAATTAAGCATGTGTTTATTACAAAGAAGAAATAACAAGTAAAAACAATGGACAAAGACACACAAATATTTTACAATAACGGAAATGAGCTTGCTAATAAATACTTTAGAGAAGTGGTCAATCCATTACTTCCAAAGGCAGAAACAGCTGCTATATTTAATATTGGAGCTGATACCCCAAATGAAATAACAATTTCACCGCAGCTTAATAATAGCTATATAGAAGGCTCAGTATATGAATACAAAAGGAATACGTTAAAATACATTCATTATACAAACACCGAAAGTGCAAAAAGTATTATAAGATGTGCTATATTAAGAATGTATAGCTTATTATCTATGAATGACCCACAGGAACTTTCTTATGCCTTGCTTGATTCGATCCCTGCAAAAACTGATAAAACGATAAATGATTACAAACAGAATCTTTTTACTTTATCAATGAATGAATTTCAGGATGAAAAGGAAGAAGTAAATACCTGGCTTGACTATGGAGATTGCGGAAAAGGAGTTGGAATCGTATTATCTTTTGACAAAACAGAACAAAACAGTTGGCATCAGCATTATTTAAGCAAAATCAAATACAAAGAGAAAGACCTGAATGGATTACGGAAGTTACATGCACGTCACACTGAATTTTCTAATTCCATCCCAATTCAAGTTCATGGACAGGTTAGAAACTTTCTACTACCATTGGCTGCTTTTCATAAAACTAAAGGTTTTAAAAAAGAAAAAGAAGTAAGATTACTGGTCATTAATAAGGATGCTTTTGTTAAAAACCAAAAGAGCCAATATGACCCAATTATTGTTCAAAAAGAAGGAAATGAAATAACTAAATCATATATTGAGTTTTTATTGAATCCCCCAAAAAAAGAAGCCTATAAAAACCGTAGACCCATTCCCAAAGTTGAAAAAATAATCCTTGGACCAAGAATAGAAAATCATAGTGTATTAAAAGATGAGTTAAAAGAATTAGCAATACGAGGATTGGGATATGAAATTGAAGTTGAAACCAGCAAAATTGATTTAAGCAACATTAGCCAATAAATAAGCAAGGAAGAAAAACGAGCTATGGAAGAAAAAGGTCAAATACTGATATACGAAAGCCAGGAGGGCGATTTAAAAATAGACGTTCAGTTGATGGAGGAGACTGTGTGGTTAACTCAAGCGCAAATGGGCTTGCTATTTGGTAAAGACAAACGCACTATTTCAGAACATATAGTCAATATTTTTAATGAAGGTGAATTACAATCAGATTCAGTTGTCCGGAAATTCCGGACAACTGCTTCAGATGGCAAAAATTATCTAACCCAGTATTTTAATCTCGATGTCATCATCTCAGTGGGTTATCGGGTGAAATCTCAGCAAGGCACTCAATTCCGTATTTGGGCTACACAAAGATTGAAAGAATATATCATCAAAGGATTTGCATTAAACGATGATCGCTTTAAAAGTGGTAATTCGATGAATTATTTTAATGAATTGCAAGATAGGATTCGAGAAATCCGAATTTCTGAGAAATTCTTTTATCAGAAAATCAAAGATATTTATGCTACCAGTATCGACTATGATCCTAAGGATGAGAAAACTATTCAATTTTTTAAAACAGTACAGAATAAATTACTCTGGGCCATAAGCGAGCAAACAGCCGCAGAACTGGTTTTCCGTCGGGTTGATGCCAGCTTGCCGTTATTGGGCATGCAATCTTATGATAAGAAAGGGTTGAAAAATATAAAAAAATCAGAAGTGAGTATCGCTAAAAACTATCTGCAGGAAGATGAAATGAAATTGCTGGGATTATTGGTGGAACAATATCTGGCCTTTGCCGAAACCATGGCACAGCAACAAACACCCATGTATATGAAAGATTGGATAGCCCGTTTGGATAACATTCTACAAATGAATGGCCGGGAGCTATTGGAGCATGCCGGGAAAATCAGTCATCAACAGGCGGTAAATAAAGCAGACAAAGAATATCTGAAATATAAAAACGAGCAAAAGAAAATTGAAAAAGAGAATAGTCTGAAGGAGATTGAGGAGGATATCAAAAGACTCCAAAATAAGAAATAAGCCATAATGAAACATCAGGGCAAAGCCATAGAAATCATAGGAAGCAAAGAAGTACTGGGCAAGAAAATTGCCTGGGTAAAGTATTTGGAAGACCAAAGCATTAAGGAGGTTTCTTGGTCGGAGTTGGAGGATTCCAAAAGCCAGATTACCATGGTGGATATTCGATTATTGGCTTTAGCTACTAAAATAAAAAGTGAAATAGCCCAAAAGAATATCCTGGCTCCTTATGAGAGCAGTTTGATTCCCCTTCCCCATCAAATATTGGTTTTAGAAAAAGTGATGCAATCGCAGCAAAACCGTTTTTTACTGGCCGATGAAGTGGGAATGGGAAAAACCATTGAAACGGGCTTAATACTTAAAGAACTCAAATTAAGAGGGGAGATTAAAAGAGTATTGGTGATTGTTCCAAAGTCATCTATGCTGCAATGGCAAAGCGAGATGAAAGAGCATTTTAATGAAGTGTTTCATATCTACGATTCAGAAATGATTACTTCATTGGCGAGAACATTCTCCAATATGAATGCCGATGAGGAGTTTAATTTCTGGAGACAGCACCATCAAATAGTAGTTTCTACAGATGCCCTAAAACCATTAGAGAAGCGCCAAGGCTGGACAAGCGAAAGAGTAGACGAGTATAATAAATATCGGATAGAAGCTGTTTTAAATGCCGATTTCGATTTGGTAGTGATAGACGAAGCACATAAAATGGGTGGTGCATCACCAACCGTGAGCAGGTATTTATTGGCGCAATCTTTATGCAATAGCGTGGCCAATGTGCTCTTGCTTTCTGCAACGCCACATAGAGGCAAGTCAGACCATTTTAGAAGGGTTTTGCAATTACTCGACCCGGAAGCATTTGACGGAGAAGGATTACCTAAAATCGCAGAATTGGAACCATATGTGATTAGAACAGAAAAAAGACTGGCTGTAGACTACGAAGGCAAAGAACTCTTTAATGAAAGGCAAACTATAAAGCTCAATATTGCCTTAGATGAAGCTCGCCACTATCGGCAAATGGAGCTATATAATGCAGTGACCCAATACGTAATTAATGGTTTCAACAGGGCAAAGAAAACCAATAATTCAGCCGTTGGACTGATTATGATATTATTCCAAAGGTTGGTGAGTAGCTCCACAGCAGCAATTCTCTCAGCCATGGAAGGCAGACTCTATCGTTTGCAAAATGAAGAGGAGAGTTGTATAGAAGATTTTTCTGAAGAAATAGATAGTTTAGATGAAGAACTTATCGAAGTGGGGGATTATAAAGGCATTTATTCAGATAGTGAAGACGATGGGCAAGCAGAAGAGGACATGCTATCAGAATTGATACAACAAGCCAGAAACACCATCCAATTTGAAACAGACGCCAAAGCAGAATCCCTTTTAAAAAAGTATAAAGAATTACAGCAGACAAATCAAAATCCAGATTTAAAAATATTGGTCTTTACTGAGTATCGCTCTACCCAGAAAATGCTTTACGATTTCTTTAATATCAATGGGTACCGAGCCACTTTTATCAATGGAAGTCAAAGTCTGGATGATAGAAAGATTGCATTGTCAGAGTTTAGAGAAACAGCACAAGTCTTAGTTGCTACCGATGCTGCCGGTGAATCACTAAATATGCAGTTTTGTCATATCGTTTTCAATTACGATTTGCCCTGGAACCCTATGATGATTGAGCAAAGAATAGGGCGCGTAGATCGTATTGGGCAAAGACAAAAAGTACAAGCATTTAATATGCTAACCGACAATAGTGTGGATATTCGTGTATATAGCATCATAGAAGAAAAATTGAGTATTATTCTAAATCAGTTGGGAATTGATAAAACTTCCGATGTGCTTGATTCTACATTAGACTTAAAAGGAGTGAATGGGCTTTATATGGAAAGTTTATTAAATCCTGAAAGATTTGAGTTTTATGGTGACAAATGGCTCCATGAGATTAAATCAAAATTACGAAATTTCCAAAGCACTGAGGGGATATTACCTACTGTGAATGCATCAGAAATTGACCCTAATAAAGCAAGTCAGGTGAAGCATAGTCCATTGCCAGTATGGTTGGAAGATTTGATTAGTCTCCACGTAAATAAGCAAGGCGGATTCATTCAAAAAACACTGGAAGGTTATCTTGAATTAAAACTAAATGGTGAAAAGAGAAAAATCAGTTTCGATAAAGAAATCGCAATAAATCACCCAGGAATTGAAAATATTAGCTTCCAAAGCAACTGGATACAAGGTATTTTAAATGGATTGGAATATCGGGATGAGAAAGGTGAGCTTTCTGTTCTTCAGTCATTAAGTTCAGGTGAGACTCCGGGGTATTGGTTTTTATGGGAAATAAAAGCAAAGAATCTATTCGAAACCAAAACTGTTTATCAAAGTTTTTTCATCACTGAGAAAGGGAAACAATACACAGCCTATGCCAATGATATCTGGATGCGATTTATACAAGGTAAGAAGGAGTTTGAAGTGCTAAATGATGAGACTGTTGCCCTTCCTGGATTAACAAGAACAGTTTTAAATGACCATTTAAAAATGAGTTTTGATAATCTTGAAATGCACCTTCAATCTAATTTAAAAATTAAGAAAGAAAACAAAATCAAATCCTTCGAATATCAAAAGCAAAGAATAGAAAAAATAGGGATTGAAAATATTAGATTGTCCAAACTAAAAAAATTGAAAGAAGATTACGATATTTGGGTCAATGAATTTAATAATAACTACAATATCATTCCTGAGGTAAAACAAATAATAGGACTAAGAATCAATGGCTGATACACTAATAAAAAAAATAGTTGATGATTTCGTATCACTAAATAGAAGGGTTATTGCAGTTGAAAACAATGATGGCTTTTTATTTAGAGAGGATGTTATTGAAGCATTGTTTGCCAATGGGATAGAATTAGTTTCAGGGACAAGCTTAGACCATAGGATTGCTTATGAATTGCGTGATAAAAGCAAAACACTTATATTGTTAAGTAAGCAAAAACAAGATTATGTTCCAGATATGGGAGCGCAGCTTTATTATTATGAATTTGAAATGAACCAATATTTGAATGCTTATCATTTACCAACTATTGTAAGTCTTGATTTCACTATACTTGATAAGCTATTTGCTGCAGACCCAATAACTATTTACAGTAAATCGGAAACGGAAATTGAAGTTGATAGAATCAGGCAAAAAATAAGAAGTCAATACAAAGGCAGGGTTGATTTAAATAGTATTGTTAATACCTTATCGCTGGAATTGTTTAAAGTAAATACAAATTGGTTTAAAGTAGTATCATTGCTTTCAAATGCAATGAATGGCTGTATTGGCACACCGCAATATATAGAAATTAAAACATTAATAGAACAGGCAAATACAGTTTTTCAAGAATATATTGATGACTCTTATAAAAAACTGGTTAATTCTAATTTTATCAAAAATCCGCCTGTAGTATCAAAAATATTAGATTATTTAGAGTTTAATTATTCCAGAGATAAAATTGCATTAATAGTTATTGATGGACTCGCATACTGGCAATATTTATTATTAAAAAATGAGATAAACTTACCAACAGAGGACTATATCACCTACTCTTGGTTACCATCTATCACTCAACTTTCCAGACAAGCTATTTTTAGAGGAGCTTATCCTGAAAGGGATTATAAACAAAATCCGGCCAACGAGAAGAAGCTTTGGGAAAAATATTGGGTTGGTAAAGGAGTATCACCCGGTAGTATTTTGTATGAATATGACCATTATAATTCTACAATGCTCACAGGAATAGAAAGGTATGCTATTGTATATAAGGATTTAGATACCAAAATGCATGGCTCATCCGATTATCAGGATTTAAAAAGCTTAACCGAAAACTGGATTTACAGGTCCGGGATTGTAAAAGCCATCCAAAGTATCAAGGAGCAGGGATTTCAGGTTTTTATTACTTCAGACCATGGCAATATAGAATCTAAAGGCATTCATTCATTAAATGGTAGAGAGAAATTAGGAACTAATAAATCTGGTAGTAGAAGTGAAAGACATTTGGAATACTCTGATGAATGGCTTGCAGAGGAATTTCTGAATAATAATCCAGAAATAGAAAATGAGATTATGAGGGAAAGAAACACACTTTTTATGAAAAACGATAAAAGCTTTAGCCATAAAAATCTCTTGGTTTCTCATGGGGGTAGTCATCTATTCGAAGTATTAGTTCCATTTATCAGAATTTAAATAAGATATGAAGAAGACCATAGATATCAACCAGCGAATACCATTAGATACATTAGACATTGCTCTTAGAAGTTATTTGGATGGGAGCTATTCTAATGAATATATATTAGAGCAATTAAGTCTGAGTTTTGATGGTGAGAATAGATTAAAAAAGTCTCTACGGATAGTAAATAAAATTATTCCTAAAAATCCAATCATTAGTATTCTTGATAATAATAAACAAGCATTAGCTCCTGTTTTAAAACGAAAAACAGATAGGAACATTATATTAATTGCATTACTCAACTCTGCATTTCCATTTAGCTATGATGTTCTTAGGTTCTTCGGGAAGTTTTTTAGCGTTCAAGATGTTATAAATGCTGATACTATAAAAAAAAATATATCAGCTATTTATGGAAGTAATAGAGCAACAGAGAATGGAATATATAGTGTTGTGCCTATGTTCTTAGAGGCTGGTTTTTTTTCAAGACCATCAAATGGATTATATAAGTTTTCTGAAACAATAGTTCCATCTTCAAAATTATCGATATTAATCTATGAGGAATCATTTAAGAAAATAAACAAAATTGATTCTTTACCCGAGTATCAAAGAAGTGATCCATATTTCTTGTTTTTTGAATAAATAGTCATAATATAAATGGGATAATTTCTTTGTACCTCTGGCCAATCAATTCAGGTTATGCATTTTTAAAAAGAGCACACAATGAGAAAAAATTTCATATTGAACTTTTGATATCTATGAAGTAAAGCCGCAAAAAGAAGTAAATGAATACTTGGCCTGAACTTATGGAAAGAATAGAAATCTACAAGCTATCAAAAATCAGAGAAACTAGTCCAGCATATTTTCAAGAAAGACCTTAGAAAGACTTAACTATAAGGAAGACCTAACAAAAAAAGATCAATACTATCTAGTTTATAAAATTGAGGAGGTCAATGAGCAGGAGTTTGAAAATATCAAATGGGATATTACCAAGTTAGATTCATATAGGGGAGGCCGAGCTTCAGCATTACCCTTCTCTTTTTCGTTGACCGAGTTAATGAAAGTAAAATTGAGTTAAACGAGCCTTATACCTGACTTCAAACCCACAAAAAAACCCAACAATCAAAAATGAAAGTCAGGTTTTTATAATGATGCAAAATTAAAGCTAGAATTTAAAACTCAGCCCCAATATAATATTCCTACCGGGCTCATAATACACCATATTTGTGCCTGGTGTTTGGTTTTTGTATGCTCTGCTTAAATGCTCCACATAGTTTTCATCGAAGATATTCTCTATGTTCATGGTCACATTTAAACCTCTGCCTATATGATAGCGTGCCGATAAATCGAATACCTGAAAAGCATCGGATTTGCTCTCGTTAAAACTCAAAGAAACTCGGTCTTGCTCCATCACAAAGCGAGAGTTAAAAGTGGCGCCCCAGCGTTTGCTCTCATAGTTTAAGCCAAGATTAAACTCCATGGGTGGAATCTCTGCCAAAGGCTCATCCATAGTCACGTTTTCTCCTATGGTATAAGATCCTGTTCCATATACATTCAAGTTTTTCCAGAAGGTATATTTCAATGCTGCCTCGAATCCATATAATCTAGCATCCTCCACATTTTCATAACGCTTGGCATACTTAGGCTCCATGCAAGGCATAAACTTTTTGCTTAAGGTGGTGTCTAAATTGGCTTGGATATAATTCTTTACGAAGGCATAAAACACTCCTGCCTCCAATGAGAATTTCTGCTTATTGAGCTTGAATTTCAAATCGTTTTGGAAGTTCTGCTCCATCTCCAAATTCGGATTCCCCACATATTCATAAGCATCCATACCCACGGTTAAATGGTTGAGGTATCTTTCAATCAGTTCTGGTGCTCTTTGTCCCAAACCTATAGACCATTCTAGAAACATCCCCTCTGAGAGTTTATAATTCAATCTACTGTTGAGCATAAAAGCCACATCGTCTTTTTGGCCTAAATCAGGATAGAGGGCTTCAAAATCTGGAGCAGGCTCTTGAATATCGGAGGAGACCATATCGAATCTAGCCCCTGCCTTCCATTGCCATAAATCAGAAATCTGCCAATTAGATTCTATAAAAACACCCAAATCGCTCTGCTTACTATCTTGCCATATCGCATCGATGATTGTTTTTGGCGGATCCATCACCATGCCGGTACAAGGATTCTGGAATACGATTCTCGTTCTATCCCCTTGCTTTCCGATGAGTTTATAATCGGCACCAAACAAAAGATGATGATTTTCCGAAATACGATAGGATAATTCGCCACGTGCACCATAGGTTTGTGATTGCAATGCAGAAACGGCATCCACAATTTTTAGATTAGGACGTCGGTGATTACTCATCTGATGGTCTATCATATTCCCAAAAACCTTAAACTCGGCTCTATAGATTTTCTTTGTTGCATCTTTATAGAGATAACGCAGTGCACCCGTACTGGAATTGTCAAAATCGCCATCCATGGGCAATCCAGCAAAAAGCACATCTTTGGCAAAGGATTGTTTCCAATCTAAGATAATCTGGTTTTTAGGATTGATAAACCAAGCGGCTTGCGCACCATAATCGGAATGCTTAAAGCTGGAAAGGATTTCTGTTCCGTCTCCACTTTTATAATTTCCGAAGTCTTTAAGTCCACCATAAACTTTAAGCAGATATTTTTTATCAGAAATTTGAACTCTGGCTTGACCATCGGTACTTTCGCCATTGGTATGATAGAACCATCCTGCATAACCATGTACTTGAAAAGAATCTGTTGCCCTTGGGTCTTTGGATTTAAAATTTAAAACACCACCGGTATTCATTCCATATCTCACACTATAAGGTCCTTTGATAATTTCTATGGATTCTAAATCCTCTAGATTAATATGAGAAGTGGGGGCATCCATTCTATTGGGACAAGCAGGATTGGATTGCATAAAACCATTGCTCAAAAGCTGTAATTGGTCGGCTTTGAATCCTCTAATGACGGGGTCGGTAGCATAGTTTCCTCTTTTGATGAGGCTGATATTGGGGCTTTGTTTGATGATTTTCCCCACATCTTCTTTGCTTCTGTTGTTTTCTGTAATTTTTATTTCTTCATCGGTGCCTAGGCTGTTGCCAAAAACTTCAAGTCCAGAAATATTTAATGTGGTATCCACTTGTTGGGCATAGTTATTCATGCCAAGCAAAATGATGGAGATACCCAAAATGTATTTGATTTTGTTCATTTAATTTTTGATTTGTTTTGAATGAGATATAATCCCAATGAGGCATTCTTAAAGTCAATAATAGGAAGGTATAGTTCACTTTTCTTTGTGAATCTTGGTACTTCTTTGAGCCTTCTTTGTGCAATAACTAAATAAGCCATATCACAAAAGGCACAAAGATCACTCAAAGTTCCACAAAGGACTTTTAGGGTAGCTATGCATTCTATTGAGATTATTTTATTAAAACTGTATGTTCAAGAAAATTAAACTAGCATTTTGGGAGGATGGAAAATATTATCTAAAAAAGGCTGAGCAATTTGGGGAGGGGACAAACAATGATGACTTCCTCCATTGATATGTTCAAAGCTTTGATTTTCTCCTTGCAACAAAATAGCGATAATCTCAGGATAGAATATTGGAGCCACTGTTTTCGAAAAAGGATGCTCCTCTTGCGCAGGTTTTTGCTGGTCTAGTTGCTTATTCAAGTGGCATTTTCCATTACAAGCTGGCTTCTCTGGATTGTCTTTATTCTCGCAGAGCACATTCACAAAATAATCGTAATTCACATAATAGTTGATATATACCAATGTATGATAGGATTGGTAAGACATGAAAGCCATCACTAAAAATATGGAAAGAATTTTCTGTGTCATTTGCCTTGCAAATTTATTCCAATTTATTTACGCATCCAAATACCTGAATTGAAGATGGGATTTACTGTTCAAATTTAATATATTCTATTCAATATCCTGTTGAATTTTTAAAAGGATGGATCAAAGCAAATAAATGAAATCAAAAGGAGCTGTTTAGGCTAATGTTAATCCCTTTATTGGTCGGTAATAAGAGATTGTTACCAAAAAGTTCTTCTAGCCGACCAATAATATATTTCACATTCATAACCATGGGCGATGCCCATGGCTATTCATATTGAAGGCCTTCAGCCTTCTTTTAAAGAATGATATGGGAAAGCAAAAGCTTCGAAGGATAAACCTCTGGCCGACTTAAAAAAAACGAGAAGCTTTATTACCCCGAGTTGAAACTCGGGGTAATTTTACAAATTCCTATATGACATCTAATTATTTTGGGTGATTAGACAGGTAAGGTCAAGTTTGAGGCTTGTGATTGCTGAATAACAAAAAGTTTGCTTTTGCAAATGTTTGTTTTCAGTAAGAGCGTAACGAAAAAATTGGCCTTATATGACAATCACTTCTTAAAGAATACTTTTCTGAGCCAGCGAGGCAACACAATAGCCCCAATTAATAAATAAGGATAATAACTGATCACCCTCCAAAGCAAAGCCAAAGGAACGGCCCATTCTAAATTGGGGATGATATCGCCTAAGAAATCCTTGAAGACAAATTCTGCAATACCACTGCCTCCAGGAGTTGGGCTAATCAATAGAATAATCCACATGGTGAGTTGACGGGCATAGATGAGAAAATGGTCAACGAGCCCCAGATGGCTAAAAAAGAAAGCCATAAAAAGGAAATTCACCACCCAATATCTGGCTGTCCAACTAATAAAAGTAGCGGTAAAACTCTTCAACCAAAAGCTAAAACTTTTGCCTTTAAATTCTTCAGAAGTAATCACTAATTGATTGGAAAGTTTACGAACTTTTAATCTCCATCGTTTTAAAAATGGCAATAGAAAAACCCAGGAAAGCAGTTTTTTTATGGTATGAGGATTAATAAATAAAGCATAAAGAAGGAGGAGGGTATAAATGAAAATAATGCCATATCCTATCCAAAAGTAAATCACTAAATTCCCTAAAAACGATAAAGATTCATGGGGGAAAGCCATATTTCCGAAGAATAGAATCATTAGGGGTACCATGATGATGAAAAAGAGCTCATCGAGGAAAATAGCCGTTAAGACCACTGCCGTACTTTTACCCAGATTCAAACCTTCTTTATAGAGAAAGTATATGGCTGGCCCGGTTCCGCCTACCACACTTGGGCTCACTGCAGAGCTAAATTCCCAGAGCATGATCACATCAAAGGTATTTCTCCAGGTGATTTTTTGATGGGTCAAAATCCTAATGCGCCACATATAGGCAATATCACGAATGGCCATCATCAAAAAACTAATGAATATCCAAAATCCAGCAGCAGCAGTCCATTGAAAGAAGCTAAAGGTTTCCGGATTGATTTCATTATACATCAACCAAGCCACCATTCCCAATCCCAATACGATTGGAATCATAATTTTAGATGGGCTAAGATTTTTCTTTAGCTGTGTGTATTTTCGGCTGTCTTCGTGATTCATTGCTTCGCAAAGGTAAATATTTTAGGAGGATAGGGCTGTTAATCAATTATAAACTTTTTTCAAGCTTTTCTTGTTACTAATCTGTCTCATATCAATTTACTAAAATTACCAATAAGAAATAATTTTGTTGTTTTGCCCCTTCAGCTGACGCTTCGGTTAATGACTTAAGAATATCTATTTTTCAATTTAATCATTTTGCTGAAGCTTTTCCCTGACTCCCCTTGGGCTCGGGGAAATCAGGGAAAATTAAATATACCATTTCTTATTGATTAACAAGCTTTCCCTTGATAATATCAGCCACACGAAACGAATTGGCATAGATGGTCCAAGTATGGGTAACGCTACCTCCGGTGGGCATCCAGCTTCCATCGGTTACAAACAAATTACTGACTTCATGGGCTTGGCAATTGGGATTGAGAACCGATGTTTGAGGATCTGCTCCAAATCTACAGCCTCCAGCTACTAAATTCGGAGGAGGCGCACCGCTAATATTAGAGCTGATATTTCTGGCTCCCATTTCTGCTAATATATTTTCCGCCTTTTTTGCTAAAACTCGTCCAACTTCCACATCGTGTTGGTGGTTATAAATTCTAATATGCGCCACAGGATCTCCCCACTTGTCGGTCACCTCATCGGCTAATTTCACATAGCAGTCATCTGTTGGTAACCAATCCACAAAAACTTCAAAGTTTAGACTCCTCAATTCGGTGAAATAATGCTTGAGCTTTTCTTTGAGCTTGCTGCCATAAACCAGGTTTCCTTCATTATCCCATTTCTGATGTATGGCTCTGGTGATTCCATTATTATGCTCCATTAAAAAGTCAATGCTCCCTCCTTTTACGGGTTTTGCAAAAGGCTCTTCCTCTATTTCATACCATTGATGGATTGTTCTATTTACAAATACGCCAAAAGCCTTTAACTGATTCCAGCTCGCCTCGTCTAAATCTTCTCTATGGAATTCTCCACTACCAGAACCTCCTCCAGAAAATATTAGATTTCTCCCCACTTGCCCTGAATTATTAGCCAATCCATTGGGGAAATTAGGGCTTTTACTCATCAATAAAAGGCGGGAAGTTTCAATGGCTTGAGCAGCCACTACAAATATTTTGGCAGTCGCTTTTTTCGCCTGACCTGCAATATCATAATAATGTGCCACCACTACTTTTTGATGCTCTTCCTCCAAATTAAAAACCTTGGCATTGGGAATGACATCCAAGTTTCCTGACTTTAATGCCTTATTTAAAAGAGCAGCTCTTGAACTGCCTTTGGCATCGCTACTACAACCATAGCTTCCGCAATATCCCGAATAATAGCATGGGGTTCTATCGCTCTGGGGGCGACTTAATATAGCTCTTGGAAGGACGAGTGATTTATAATCGAGTTTCAAAGCAGCTTGATCTACCCATTTGGCAGCTACATTTTCCGCTAAAGGAGGATAAGGGAAGTCAGTAGTAGAACGAGGTTCTGCCATTGGATGGGGAATCACTTTTCCTGAAATACCAATAATTTGCTCCACTTTGGCATAATAAGCTTCTAGGTCTTCATATTTCAAAGGCCAGTCAACAATATTGGCCCCTTCTATTTCGCCATATTTAGATAATAACTGAAAGTCATTGGGTTTTAATCTATTGAAATATCCGCTCATGAAATTGGAGGAACCGCCCACACAGTTTCCATTCCACATATCTTGGCCTGTTTCATAGTTGGAGCGTGCTATCCATTCCCCATCTGAGTTTTGTTTCTCAATAACTTGGGGCTCATCCTTGAGCTTGGGTGTATAGACACTTCTTCTGCTGCTTACTATTTCATCTTTGCTAAAGTCTTTGGTTTTAATCCATGGGCCTTTCTCCAAAATCAGAACTTGATGGCCCGCTAAAGCCAATTCATAGGCCACTGGTCCAGCTCCAGCGCCACTTCCTATAATACAAACATCGTATTTCTTCTCTTTTGGCATTAGCTTTTGTTTTCTTGATTGACGTAATTGAGGAAGTTTCCATATTTCATTTCTTCAATGGGGCGAGGATGTCCTGGATTATGCTCCAGCCAATTCCAGCTTTGCTTATCCATATTAGCACCATAAATAGGATCGGATAAAAGTGCTTCAAATATAAAGTTCAGATTCATGGAATACCAAGACTCTCCCCAAACTTCTTTACTAATCAACTCTAAAATTTCTTCTCTCTCCATTTCTGATAATTCTAAAAATGATAGCCCTTTCTCTTCTTGGGCAGTCTCCTCCACCCATGCTAATCCATTGATGAAGTATTTTTTTTCTATTGGGTCCATGTTCTCATCACTTAAAACCCATTGCATATATTTTTCGGCTTTAAAATCCACGGCTCCTGGTCCATTTCCATCAGCAGGGAAAAGAAAATTTTGCACTAAAACTAATATACTTTGCTGCTCTTCGTTTAGGCTATAGTCAGCGGTTTGATTCTTACCAGAGCTACAGGCCATCCACCATGGAATCTGAGTAGCCACAGCTCCGGCCAGAAGGACTCTCAAGAATTGTCTTCTTTGCATCCTCCATTTTTGCGGAGATTGCAGCGTTTTGGGTATGAATTTTGTTTTATCTGTCATGCATTTATTGGATCGTAGTGAAGGGTGTAATCTTACAAATTTAATGATGTTTTTGATTTAAACCACAAAGGTAAAATAAGGTAGAGACATTGGCAAAGGATCCATTATGTCCTTATTGGTAAAGCCATATTACATAGGTATTACAGAAAACAAAGGGCTTTCATTGGGTACATTCATCTTCAGAAAGACTTAAGGCTTCTTAAATAAAACTTCAACTTTCTTGAAAATCGTTATTTCCATCGAAAGACATTATAAATCAACAATATACAACACTCAACCCATTGAATGACAAGAGAATGAATTCGTTTCCTCCCTATAGGAGGCACTACAAACAAGAGTTCTGATAGTATGATTGGCTGAAAAAAGGAGGATGTTAAAAAAAAACATGAAGAGTATGATAAGATGCGCCTTTTACTATTATTTTTGCAGCTATGGAAAATCAGAAAACACAAACTAAAAATAACGGCTTTTCGCAAAATGACACGGGCTTAGCTCGCAAGAACACCATTGCTCCGGGCCCATTTGATATGGGTAAAATTCCACCTCAGGCTGTGGATTTGGAGGAGGCGGTATTGGGTGCCCTACTTTTAGAAAGAGATGCTCTGACTTCTGTAATTGATATTTTAAAACCAGACATTTTCTATAAGGAAGCCCATCAGAAAATATTTCATGCTATTTCTGTGCTTTTTGCTGATACCGAACCTATCGATATTTTGACGGTAACCAATAAATTGAAAATGTTGGGACAGTTGGAAGAAGTGGGTGGTGCCTATTATATCGCACAATTGACCAATCGTGTTGGTTCTCCTGCCAATATTGAATTCCATACTAGAATTTTAGCTCAGAAATATATTCTTAGGGAATTAATTCACGTTTCTTCTTCTACTATTAAAGAGGCTTTTGAGGATTCTACCGATGTATTTAACCTCTTAGACAAAGCGGAACAAGGCTTGTTTGATATCAGTGAGAACAACTTCCGTAGAGAATCTACCGATATGAGAAGTCTGGTAGTGGAAGCCATTAAGGAAGTGGAAAAAGCCAAAAATTCTGAAGGTAAGTTGAGAGGTGTTCCTTCCGGCTTTACCGAACTCGATAGATTGACTGCAGGTTGGCAAAAATCGGATTTAGTAGTAATTGCAGCTCGTCCTGGTATGGGAAAAACGGCTTTTGCGCTTTCTCTTACTCGTAATGCTGCCATCAACGGATTCCCTGTTGCTGTTTTCTCGCTGGAGATGTCCTCGGTACAGTTAGCCACTCGTTTGATTTCTGCAGAAACTGAAATTGCTGGTGAGAAATTGAAAAAAGGAGACCTCCGAGAAGACGAGTGGAAACAGCTGAACACTAAAGTAAAAGCATTGGAAGATGCTCCTATCTATATTGATGACACTCCTGCCCTTTCGGTTTTTGAATTAAGAGCGAAATGTCGTCGTTTGAAAGAACAACATGGTATTTCATTGATTGTAGTGGATTATATCCAATTGATGAGAGCCGGTGATAATAATGGTAATCGTGAGCAGGAAATCTCAACCATTTCACGTTCCCTTAAAGCCTTAGCTAAAGAATTAAATGTACCCGTTCTGGTATTGTCACAGCTAAATCGTTCGGTGGAAACTAGAGGAGGCTTGAAAAAGCCTATGCTCTCCGATCTTCGTGAATCTGGTGCGATTGAGCAGGATGCCGATATGGTAATCTTCATCTATCGCCCAGAGTATTACGACTTCACCGAAGATGAAGATGGTACTGATTTAAGAGGAAAAGGAGAAATCATCATTGCAAAACACCGTAATGGTTCCTTGGATTCTGTATATTTGAAGTTTATCGGTAAATATATCAAGTTTGCTGATTTGGCCAGCTTCGACTTTAATCCAGACGACGCCATGACACCAAACCATGAATTTGATTCTGCTTCGAATACCAAGAGAGTAAAAAGTAAAATGGATGAAATTCCTGATGATCAGGCTTTCATTGAAAACCAAGACGCAGGAAATGAAATGCCTTTCTAAAATAAAAAGAGGATTTATCCTTCTTATCATCGCTGTTTTATTGATGATTTCTAATCAATCTAAAGCAGCCTATATGCTCCTACCCATGGATGAAGCTCAGAGTAATCATCTAAAATCTTATGGGGTGGCCTTTTGGGTGATTTCATCAAAGGTGAGCGTAGATTGGCTTCTCAATTATAGAGGTGGTAGTTTTATGTTTCCTTATCATGAAGCTTTTGAGGATGAGTGCAATATCAGAGGTGTGAGTTACCAAGTCATTGCAGATGCACAAGCCGCAGCCATCATTAGTGATATTGCTGCTCCAGACGTTAATATGGATGTGATAAAGCTTCATAAAGCACCTAAAATCGCTGTTTATTCACCAAAAAACAAACAACCTTGGGACGATGCCGTCACTATGGCCTTAACCTATGCAGAAATCCCCTACGATGTAATTTACGATGAGGAGGTTATTGATGGGAAATTGCCCACTTATGATTGGCTTCACCTTCATCATGAAGATTTCACAGGACAGTATGGTAAGTTTTGGGCCAGATATAGAAATGCGGCTTGGTATATTGAGAATCAGAAAGAAGCCGAAAACACAGCCCATGCTTTGGGTTTTGCCAAAGTGTCTCAATTAAAACTGGAAGTAGCTAAAACCATTCGTGGTTTTGTGATGGGTGGCGGTTATCTTTTCGCCATGTGTTCGGCACCAGATAGTTTCGATGTAGCGTTGGCCGCCGAAGGAGTAGATATTTGCGAAGTGATGTTTGATGGAGATCCTGCAGATCCTCAAGCACAGCAAAAACTGAATTATGATAATTGTGTGGCTTTTACCAACTTTAGAATCTCTCAGAATCCTCAAGAATATGAAATCTCAAATATAGATGTAGATCCAGTAAAAAGAGGAGTTCAGCAAAAGAATGACTTATTTACCCTCTTCGAATTCTCAGCCAAATGGGATCCTGTTCCTACCATGCTTTGTCAGAATCACGAATCTGTGGTGAGAGGATTTATGGGACAAACCACCGCTTTTAATAAAAACACACTAAAGCCAAATGTTCTGGTTCTTGGAGAAAACAAAGGCAAGGGTGAAGCCAGATATATCCATGGAGAATTTGGTAAAGGAACTTGGACTTTCTATAGTGGACACGATCCTGAGGATTATCGCCATTTAGTGGGTGATCCTAAAACCGATTTGAATATCCATCCCAATTCTTCTGGTTATAGACTAATCTTGAATAATGTTTTATTTCCTGCTGCTAAGAAAAAGAAGCGCAAGACTTAACAATAAATCTATATTTTGACTCTTCAACCCATCGAACTCTTAGCCCCTGGCGGAGATGTAACCGCCATAAAAGCAGCTATTTTAGCTGGTGCCAATGCCATTTACTGTGGACTTGATAAATTCAATGCCAGAAATAGAGCTGCAAATATCAGCCTGGAAGATTTAAAAGGCCTTCTCCATCTGGCACATCAGAATGATTGTAAAATCTTTCTTACCCTAAATATTCTTATTCTCGAAAATGAGATAAATTCTCTAATTTCATTATTGAATAAATTAGTGAATACTTCCATCGATGGCTTAATTATTCAAGATATTGGGCTATTATATATTTTGAAGAAGCATTTCCCTGATTTTGAGATCCACGCCTCCACACAAATGACCACCCATAACAAAGGTCAGATTCAGTTTCTAGAAAAACTAGGAGTAAAACGAGTGAATTTATCCCGTGAAATGAATATGGAGGAGATTAAACCTCTCACTGCTTTTGGTATAGAAAGAGGCGTTTCCACCGAAGTGTTCGTCCATGGTTCTAATTGTATTTCCTTTTCAGGACTCTGCTATATGAGTTCGGTACAAAATGGCAATTCTGGAAATAGAGGAAGGTGTAGTCAACCCTGCAGAGATGCTTACCAAATAACTCCTGCAGGCAAAGATTATCCTTTAAATATGAAAGATAACTCTGCTTATTTCGATGCCAAAGAACTGATAGAAGCGGGAGTGGCTTCTGTAAAAATAGAAGGCAGAATAAAGAAAGCGGATTATGTTTTTACGGTGGTAGATACTTGGCGAAAGCAAATTGATTCCATCCTTAAAAAGCAAGAGTTAATCCATGATAATAGCCAGCTTTATAAAGTCTTCAATCGCGATTTTTCCAATTCCTATTTAAGCGGGAATATTGGCTCTGAAATGTTTATTGATAGTCCAAGAGATTATAGTGTTCTACATTTGGCCAACAAAAATCAAATCTCCTCAATAGCAGAATTAGAGGAGGCTTCATTGCTTCTATATCAGGAGAAGGATGAGCTAAAATTAGCGGTGGAAGAGCAGATGAGGAAACTTAGTATTGAAAAGCCTGAGCTTGAAATCCACATATCGGGAGAAGTAAATACACCTTTACATGTTCAACTTATTTTTGAGAAAGACTGCATCGGCTTAGAATCTTCCGTTTTGCTCAAAGACTATGGCAAAGAGCCCCTTAGTAGAGATGTGATTTGGAAAAGATTCAAAACCATTGAAGATACAGAATATCATTTGAAAGACTTGGACTTATCCAAGCTACAAAACAAAACCTATCTTCCATATCAAGATCTCACCAAACTCAAAAAACGAATTTTATTTTATTTAAATGGAAATAGGGAATGGAAAGAAGCCATTCAAATTCCCAAACTAAATAAATCTATTGAAGCTCCTGACCTTCCTTCACTTTCTGTGATAATTTGCTCTAAAGAGGATGCTCATTTGTCACAGAATAAAGAAGTAATAGTATATTTTGAATTGCCCAATTGTTTTGAAGAGACTGCTGAGAAATGGGTGGCGTTTTTTAAAGAAAACGAGTCTCTGATTCCATATTTTCCAGCGGTTTTGATAGGGCGAGAATACGAATTTGCAGTTGAAATGCTTTTGCAATTAAAACCCAAACTCATCTTGACCAATAATACTGGAATAGCTTTTGAAGCTTATAAGAATGATATTCCGTGGATAGCTGGCCCTTCTTTAAATCTGGTAAACTCTTTTAGTTTATTGGTATTACAAAAGAAGTTTAATGCGGTGGGTGCATTTGTTTCCAATGAGTTAAACAAACAACAAATTCAGATTTTAAAGAAACAAACAGGCTTCAAATTATTTTACAGTCTATTTCACCCTAATATTTTAATGACTACTCGTCAGTGCTTATTTCATCAGGTTACCGGATGCGAAAAGCAGATCATTGATGATTCTTGTCTCTATCATTGTAGTAAAATGGCAAAAATCACCAATCTTAAATCCTCCGATTATTATATTGAAAAATCTGAGGGTAATTATCATAAAATTTATGATGAAAGTCATTTCTTGAATTTAAAGATTGTAAATGATATTCCACATCTTTTTGATGGATTCTCCATTGACTTGAAAGATATAAATACCCAAACAAAAATGGAGGAATCTAAAGAAATGATTATTGAACAGTTTCAAAGTCTTGTAAAAGGAGAGAAAGAAATTGTAGACGAGTTAAAATCAAAATATGCCCCATTCTCTTGTTTTTCCTATATCAAAGGAATCTAGCTCAACCAAGTCTATTTTGCTACTCAAGCTTAACAAATTTATTATCCGATTGATAAAATACAAAAGATTCAATTGATTCTTTTATATAATAAGTGGGAAATATTTTCGCTTAAGCATGCTCACTTAAAAACCTCACTTTGTAAGCAACAATAACACTTATACAAGAAGTCAAGCTCAACCGGATTTGCAATCCGATTAATAAATACTAAGATTTTTCAATTTCCCCAGCTTAAGAAGAGGAAAATATTCTCACTCAATAGGTCTAGTCATCATAAATTCCATCTAAAATGACATTATCTCAGTAAGATTCAAAGGAAAAATAAGTATCATCCAACCTTGTTTGGGATCATTCTAATAAATCTTATAAATTCCCCATTTATCAAGAAAATCTGTTTCGTGGAATGATTATTTCCCTATTTTTGATTACTTATAATAATCTTACACGCAATGCAAAAGAAAACCAAAGTAGACCCCAGTTATTTGGATGCCTTGATTCCCGTCATATTCCTCATAGGATTATTAAGCTTGGCAGTTTATATTTTTGCTGATGATGCCTCATGGGGACCCAATCAAATAGCATTAACATTTAGTAGTTTGGTAGCTGCGGTAATTGGTTTAAAAAATGGACATACTTGGGATGACATCAGTAATGGAGTTGTAAAAAGCATAAGCCAAGCCATGGGAGCCATTTTTATTCTCTTGGCAGTTGGGGCTTTAATCGGTACTTGGGTAATGAGCGGTACTGTGACCACCATGATTTACTATGGCCTAAAACTTCTAAATCCAGATATTTTCTATCCTTCAGTCGTTATTGTTTGTGCCATTATTGCTGGAAGCATTGGAAGCTCTTGGACAACAGTCGGAACCATTGGTGTGGGCATGATTGGTATTGCTCATGGCATGGATATGTCAGTAAATGTAACCGCTGGTGCAATAATTAGCGGCTCCTATTTTGGAGACAAGTTATCTCCACTTTCTGATACCACTAACCTTGCTCCTGCCGTGGCTGGTTCAGATTTATATAAACATATTAAGCATATGCTTTGGACTACCATACCAAGCATCACCATTGCTTTGATCTTGTTTACAGTCATTGGATTGTTTTCTGGTGGCGAAGGAAATATGCTAATGAAAGATAAATCTCTAGCTATTATTGAAGCCAACTTCACTACCAACATATGGTTATTAACACCCATATTGGTTGTTTTGGTTTTAGCCATTGTAAAAATGAGACCATTCCCAACCATCCTCCTTGGAGCATTAGCTGGAGGGATAATAGCTGTTATCTTTCAAACCGAGCAAGTGATTCAATTTGTGGATAGAACAGATTTATCGCAACCTATGGTGATGATAGCTGGAGTTTGGAAGGCAATGTATACCGGATTTACCACAACAACTGGCGCAGCAACCTTCGATGAGTTAGTGAATAGAGGCGGAATGAATTCTATGCTAGATGTTATTTGGTTGATTTTATCAGCACTTATGTTTGGTGGCGTAATGGAAGAAACCGGAATGTTGAGAAAACTGGTTCAAGCTTTATTAAAAATGGTTCATGGAACAGGCTCCTTAATCGCAACAACTATTTTCACCTGTATGGGTGTAAACATCATAGCATCTGACCAATACATGTCTATTGTACTTCCGGGTAGGATGTTCAAAATGGAATATGAAAGACGAGATTTAGCCCCCGAAAATCTGTCCAGAACCTTAGAGGATTCAGGCACTTTAACCTCCGCTCTAATTCCTTGGAATACTTGTGGAGCATACATGTCAGGGACTTTGGGCGTGGCTACATTTGCTTATCTTCCTTTTGCATTTTTTAATTTAATCAATCCTCTCATAGCTATTATTCTAGCTTATTCTGGAATCTCCATTAAGAAGAACGATCAAAAAGAAAAACAATGAAAAAACTATTCAGACTTTTGTTCCTTTTCATTTTAGTTTCAGCATCTATTGTGAAAATACAAGCCCAAAACCGCCCTATTGATGAATTAAAACGAACAGATCGCTTTGGTGTAACTACCATGTTTTATTACACCTACCAAAACTGGACACCGGGTTCCAATAGCACAAAAGGGAGTTTCAAATTTGATAGCTTTAGAGTCTGGGCTCAAACAAATGTAAATAAGAAGTTTTTTGCGGCAGTTCAATATCGTTTTTATGAAGGCTGGCAAACTCCGCTATTTCTCTATATGGGCTATAATATTAATGAGAAAAATACTTTGCAAATTGGACAAACTTGGGTGCCATTTGGCTTCAATTACCAGCCGTATGACGATTGGGGAAACCTGGCCTACTATGTAGGTCTGCAAGATGATTACGACTATGGTATTACTTGGAATGGAAAACATGGCATATTAAATTTCCATCTGGGTTTCTTCAAAAATCAGCAATTATCATCCTCCTCTTCACATCGTTATGACACAGATATTTATTCTGGAGGGATTAATGATGGAGATATTATTCTGGTACCCAAGCATAATCAAGAAGTTAACCAATTGAATGCTCGCTTGGCCATTAAACTTTCAGGAAGCAATTGGTCTTCGGAGTTTGGGATTTCTGGAATGACAGGCCAGATTTATAATCAAACCATGGATGATAATGGAACACGATGGGCAGCAGCTGTTCATGCGGGTATTGACTTTGGCAGATTCCATTATAATATTCAAGGAACAAGCTATCATTACGATCAACTAATAGCCGATAGTATGCCTTCTTGTGCTAAAGACTTTATAAATGTATAGAGTTGGAATTTCGCCTATGAAATCCCTAGCCGAGCTAATATTGTTACTACTTCCTTTGCTTTTGATATTATTGAGGATAAGTTAACACCATTTATAGACTATAGTTATTTATGGGGAGGAAGCTCAGAAGCAGCTTCTCAATTATTTACTTTTGGAGCTCGTTCTCTATGGGATTCATTTGAGATATTTGCCCAAGCCATGTATGGAGAAAACGACCCCCAATTAAGTGGTAACTCTACAGGTTATGGACGCGATGCCCATACTTATGATTTCAGATTTGATGTGAGGTTGTTTTATAAACTAAATATTGTTTCTGAGAAAAATGTGGAAGCTCTTAAAAAGAAACTTAGTGAGTAAATCAAAGTGAATTAAAAATAAAGCAAGCGGAAAATATTTCCGCTTAAGCTTTCAGATTAAATATGCATTCTGTAAATAACAACTTGAATAGAACTCAAGCTCTATCTGATTTATAATCCGATTTATAAAACAATATTAATTCTACAGCTTTTCAATCTAAAAGGAAAACAATTCCATTTCATCTACTTAGGAAGACATCACCTCAGTAAGGACCTGTAAAGATTTAAGTTCAGAGAAGTTAGGTAGGTGAAACTGATAATATTGATGTAGCTTTTCCAATAACTGTTTTCTTTGTTCTCTAGAAATGATAAGTTCAGTTCCAAAGCTCTTATCCCTATTTAATTGATGAAAGAGCGCACTTAGAGGAGGGTGAATACTAATGGTTTCCGGCAGTCTTAAAGAAGTATATCTTCCTTCTTGCATATCGAAAATAGCTTGACGAGTAGCAAAGTTATCTGAGGCTTCAAAGCCTAAGAAGCGAGTAAAATGACTAAGAAACCAAAGGTGGAAATTATAATATTTCTCATCGGCGGTATCCAAATATTGTAAAGATTGAAAGATGAACTGAAACATATTCTCATTGGTTTCCTCCTCTCCAATAGCTTTATATAAAACTTCATTGAGAAAGATGACCATGGAAGTCTTATTCATTTCATAGGGGATGCTTGAGAAAATATGACCTGCTTTTACATCTTTAACATGTTGTATGTCTCGTCCAGCCTTTTCATAAACCACCATGTCTAATATGCTCAGTGGCTGAAATAAATTCATTGGAGTCTTAGATTTCTTTTTACGGACTCCTCTAACCATATAAGTTCGCATACCAAAAACCTCGGTAAACACCTTAACCACCAAACTACTTTCGGAGAATTTGGTGACTCTAAAAATGATTCCTTTGGTTTTTTCTATCATTATTAAATTGAAACGAGGTGATTTTTTTGTTGAAGATACTCATATCCTTCCATAATGCCCACTATGAATAATACAATATCAAGGCATAAAGGTAGGAAATAATCACATCAAAAAAAGCACAAAAACCCCGAAGACCGAAACCTTCGAGGTTATTTGAACTCAAATAAACAAAGTAAATTATTTTTTACTCGTTACCAGGTACGATCATCTTACCTTTATAATACAAGTCACCATCAACATAGTAAGCTCTGTGATAAACGTGAGCTTCGCCTGTAGTAGGGCAAATTGCTAACTGCGGAGCAGTTGCTTTATAATGAGTTCTTCTCTTATCTCTTCTTGTCTTCGAAATTTTTCGTTTAGGATGTGCCATTTTTCCTACTTTTTATATTTTATTATTCTTTATTTCAATTTCTTTAATGCTTCCCAGCGAGGATCAATCACCTCATCTTCGTCAGCATCATCTTGTTCATTGTAAGTTTCGAGAAATCCAGGCTGACAACCAGGCTCACCATCTTCCAATTCAGGATGAATCAGTCGCATAGGAAGGCTTAGCATAATAAACTCATAAATATACTGCTCTAGTTGTAGTTTATGCTCTTTTTCATCTAAAACCAAAATATTTTCGGCTTCTTCAAAAGTTTCGCGACCAAATTTCACGATAAGCTTATCTTCAACTTCAACAGCCTGAGTATATAATTCTAAACAACGATCGCATTCTACTTCCACTTCGCCAGCAATGCTAAAGTATACTTGCAACATCGTTTCCTGTTTATCTAGTTCCAAATCCAGTTTCAAATTACTGTCTTGAATCCTTGTATTCTCAAAAGTCTGAAAGAACTTTTTTCCAATTTCAAAATCAAACGAATGTAATCCGTCTTTCAACCCTCTAAAGGAAATATGATACTCCTTTATCTCATTCATAGCGTTCTCCTTCAAAATTCGGGCTGCAAAAGTAGAAATTAATTCTATGATTACCAAGCCCTTTTTTTCATTTATATCCATCAAAGATTTTCACTAGTATTTACTAGCAAAAACTGCCTTGAATCCTTTTTGTCAATTAATGCAATAACCTAAATATCCACTTATTTTCTAGTAAGAGCGAGCAAAAACAACTCTTTTTGCCGATGGATTTCCAGTATAAATACACTTTCCTCCCTCTTCTTCGCCATCCAAAGGAATAGCTCTGATGGTTGCTTTAGTTTCGTCTTTAATCTTCTGCTCAGTCTCTGGACTTCCATCCCAATGTGCATAAAGGAATCCACCTTTTTCAATTTCCACTAGAAATTCATCCCAAGTTTCCACATTACGAGAGTTCTTTTCTCTAAAGGCCAAGGCTTTGGTATAAAGGTTTTCCTGAATCTCTTCTAAAAGAGCTTCAATCTTATCTTCAATGCCTTCCATATCTATCACTTCCTTAGTCAAGGTATCTCTACGTGCTACTTCAACAGTTCCGTTTTCTAAATCACGAGGACCTACACCCAATCGAATAGGAACACCTTTGTATTCATATTCCGCAAACTTGAAACCTGGTTTATGAGTATCTCTACCATCGAACTTCACGCTAATACCTTTAGCTCTTAATGCTTTGATAACACCTTGAACTTTTTCAGTAATTTCGTCCAATTGCTCTTCCTTTCTATAAATAGGTACAATGACCACTTGGATTGGAGCCAATTTTGGAGGAAGAACCAGTCCTTTATCATCGCTATGCGCCATGATTAAAGCACCAATTAGCCGTGTAGAAACTCCCCAGCTAGTTGCCCAAACATATTCTTGTTTGTTTTCTTTGCTCAAATATTTCACATCGAAAGCCTTAGCGAAATTCTGACCTAAAAAGTGAGAAGTTCCAGCCTGTAATGCTTTTCCATCTTGCATCATGGCTTCTATACAATAAGTATCTAAAGCTCCAGCAAAACGCTCATTTGGTGACTTTGTACCTTTAAGAACAGGAACCGCCATCCACTTCTCTGCGAAATCAGCATAGACTTCTAGCATTTGTTGTGCTTCTGCCACAGCTTCTTTCTCTGTAGCATGAGCAGTATGCCCTTCTTGCCATAGAAACTCAGCAGTACGCAAGAATAAACGGGTCCTCATTTCCCATCGAACTACATTAGCCCATTGGTTTACCAAGATTGGTAAATCACGATAGGACTGTACCCATTTTCTATAGGTATCCCAAATAATAGTTTCTGAAGTTGGGCGAACGATGAGCTCCTCATCTAATTTCGCATCTGGATCTACTTCAATTCCATTCTCGCCATTTCTAAGACGATAATGAGTAACTACCGCACATTCTTTAGCAAAACCCTCCACATGAGCAGCTTCTTTACTAAAGAACGATTTCGGTATAAATAAGGGGAAATAAGCATTTTCGTGTCCAGTGTCTTTAAACATTTGATCTAATACTTTTTGCATATTCTCCCAAATAGCGTATCCATAGGGTTTTATTACCATGGATCCTCGCACTGCAGAATTCTCTGCTAGTTCCGCATGCTTGACGATATCGTTGTACCATTGAGAATAATTCTCTTCTCTTGTTGAAAAATTTTTAGCCATCTTTAATTGTGGTATAGTATTTGCTTTTTATATATTGCTTGCAAAAGTAAAAAATAAAATAACAGATTGTTTTTTATGTGAGTAAAATATTATATAACCCTGTTAAAAGGAGGTAATTATGAAAAATTTAAAAAATATATTAAGTTTCTTGAGCATTTTAGCACTCACATCTTGTGCTTCTTCTTATCAAGCAAGCTACGGCGAAGACGACATTTATTCCTATGGAACACCAAAACAGAAGACGGTTACCACTAGTCCTATGCCGGTTTCAAGCTCAAATGTCAGCCCTTCTGCAACAGTGATTAAAACCACTACCGGAAATAATAATAATCAACAGGTCACTTATTCTGATGTTTCTTACGAAGATCAGATTGTAGAAGTGGATGGAGAAACCTATTATGAAGATTCTTTTGAATCTGATGACTATTACGATTACGAATATGCATCACGCATTAAAAGATTTCACGATCCTGTTGATGGTGTAGCTTATTATGATAGTTATTATACCAACAGATATTGGTACGATTATAATCCATATAGCTACGGAACTAGTATTTATATGGGATATGATTATGCTTACCCTTATTACCAACCTCGCGTTAGTTTCAGTTTTGGTTGGGGATGGGGAAGCTCATGGTATTATCCTTATGGTGGCTGGGGTTATGCTCCATATTACGGTGGATATTATGGTGGATATTGGGGTGGATATTATGGCGGAAGCTATTGGTCTGGTTATAACCACGGATACTGGAACGGATACTATGCTGGTGGCGGATACTGGGGCGGTGGATGTCACAATCCTTGCGACGTAAACAGCTATTATTATGGAAGCAGAGGCCATTCTTCTAATTCTTATGGTTCAAATAGGAGTAACAATAGTAGAAGTGGATATGCCGGGAACAACAATAATAACATGAACAAAACTGGTGATGCCAATAGAAATATGGCCAGTAGTAAACAAGGACGTTCCGACAGAGATTTTAATAGTAATGCCAATAGAGGATACTTTAATAATGGTTCTCAATCTGCAAGTGGAAGAACAAACAGTACAAGTACCAGATCTTCTAATCGTAGAGACGCCAATGCAGGTAGTTCTGATAGAACAAACAGCACTAGAGTAAGCACAGGTGCTTCAGCAAGAATGGGGACATCTAGAAACAGTGCTAGCACAGCCTCTTCTAGTAGAAATGCAAGTTCAAACTCAAGCAGAGCAGCAACAGTAAATACTAACAGGACAACGAATCGCTCAGAATATAGCTATCAAAAATACCAAAATAGCCAAAGAAGTTCTGCTGCTAAATATACTCGTAATACAGGAAGCTCATCAAATGGTAGCTCTGCTAGAACTTCTAACAGCAGTTCTTATAGTAGACCATCCTCAACAAGTACTAGTAGCTCAACTGGACAAAGCTCCTCAAGATATCAAAAACCTAGTACCAGCCAAAATAGACAATATAGTAAGCCAGCCAAAACTTATTCCAGGCCTAGCTCTACAAGTACCAGAAGTTCTGGAAGTAGTTATTCTACTCCAACTAGAAGTACAAATAGTGGAAGCAGCAGTCGTTCATATTCCACTCCAAGCAGAAGCTCGGGCAGTAGCGGTTCTAGTGTAAGAAGCTCGGGCAGTAGCTCAAGAAGTAGTGGTGGAAGCTCAAGAAGCAGTGGTGGAAGTTCCAGAAGCAGTGGAGGAGGCAGAAGATAAGTCAAGACCCTTCTTGTTTCATCCCATCAAAATCAATTTTTAGATTTCATAAAATAATGACCATGAATTATAGTAAAATATTATTTATCATAGGAGGAATACTATTCTCCACTGTCCTTTTGTCACAGAATGCTCAGGATGCCTTAAGGTATTCGTCTACCAATACTGCGGGATCTGCACGATTTATGGGGCTTTCAGGAGCCATGGGTTCTGTGGGTGGTGACATTAGCACCATCAACTTCAACCCTGCTGGTTTGGGAATCTATAAAAGCTCAGAATATATTTTGGCTCCGCGATATTTATATAATAAAGCTGAATCTAGTTATGGTGGATATTCAAGCTCCGACAGAAGAGATAATTTTAATTATGGAATGGCAGGCCTAGTAAGTGCCATGCCCTTGTTTAGCCAACACGACCCAAATCCAACTGGATGGAAATACATGCAGTTTGGTTTTTCTTTTAACAGGATAGATAATTATCGCTCCGATATATTAATTCAAGGGGATTCTTATGGAGGATCTAAAGTATTTGAATGGAGAGATCAGGCCAATGGTAATCTTCCAAATAATTTAAACTTATTTAGTACTAATCTAGCTTGGGAAACCTATTTACTCGATACCGTAAATGGATACCCTAATCAATATGTGGCTGCCACACCGGCTGGAGGAGTCTATCAGAGTTATAATAGTAGAACAGAAGGATATAAAAACGAAATGTCTTTTGCCTTTTCTGGTAATTATAATGACAGGTTATTTATTGGAGCTAGTTTATCATGGTCTTTCCTCAACTATTTTAGTAGTGTTTATTTAAAAGAAACAGCATTAGAAAATCCTGCTCCTGGAGAGTTTGATAACTTTACCTATATAGAAGAAATAGGAACCAGAGGAAATGGTATAAATGGAAAATTTGGTTTAATTTATATTATAAATCCTATCATCAGAATAAGTGGTGCTATTCATACTCCAACTTGGTATTATCGAATGATCGACACCTATTTTTCGAAAGTAGAAAGCCAAATGTACGATGGTCAAGTTTATACCAAAACCTCCCCAAGTGGCCGATATGAATATAATATGAACACTCCATTTAAAGCCATGGGAGGCATGAGTATCTTTATTCAAAAAATGGGATTCATTAGTGTTGATTATATATACCAAGACTATAGTCAGGCCTATTTGAAATCGAACACAGATTCATTTTATGAAGAAAACGAAAATATCAAAAACGATTTCACAGCAACACATACCATGAGGGTGGGTACAGAATGGAGATTACAACCTTTCTTTGTTAGAGCTGGATATGCCTTCACCACCAGCCCAGTGAAAGAAGAAATTAATGATATTACACAGAATCAGTTTAGTTTTGGTTTGGGTTATCGCTCGGGACCATTCTTTATGGATGCTTCTTTTGTGCAGAAATATAATGCTCAAAATTACTATATGTACGGAGCCAATTATGTGAGCCCTGCCTACCTTGAAACAAAAACTAGTTTTTATAGTTTGTCTTTTGGGTTTAAATTCTAGACAAAGCAAAACTAATATATCATTTAAATAATTACAGCTATTCCTTTTCAATAAAGTGAATAGCTGTTGCTTTTATACCTATCCAGATCATGCCGTGCTTCTTCATTTGAAATCTATCGAAGGATTCTTGACTTATTAGCGTAGAAACCATGATTCCAATGTCCACCACCACTTCCATACCTCTATGGCTAGGAATAACTTCTACCACTTGGCCTTTGAAATTATTGATGATGCTGGAATCTATTTGTGATGTGGAAAGAATAACATCCTCACTTTTAAACATGGCAAAGCCTTGTCCTTTCGATAAGCCATGAGGAAGTTTCAGTTCAATTCTATTCTCAAGCATAATGGTCTTCTCATTAACAACCATAGAATTATAGAAATTCTTAATTCCAGAAAACTTGGCAATAAACTTAGATTTAGGTTTATGAAATATTTCTTTCGGACTACCGAACTGAACCAATTCACCTTGATGCACAATACCTATTTTATCTGCTAAAGAAACAGCCTCCTCAAAGTCGTGGGTGACATGAATCATAGTCATCCCCTCCGCATTAAGCCCACGCAAAAGACTTCGCATATCATCGCGCAATTGCACATCTAAAGAAGCCAATGGTTCATCCAAAAGCAAGCAAACGGGATGACAAGCTAAAGTTCGAGCAATAGCTACTCGTTGCAATTCTCCTCCCGATAAAGTTTCGGGCCAACGATTTAACAAATGATCGACTTGAGTTTTCTGAGCCAATCCCATTACAATTTTCTGAATAGCTGGAGCTTCCAATTTTCTAGTCTTTAAAGGAAAGGCAATATTATTTTTCACTTTAAGATGAGGAAAAACGGTATTGTCTTGAAAAACCATCCCCATATTTCGCTTCTGAATTTTTTCATGGGTAATGTTCTTCGAATCTAGAAATATCTCACCTTCGTCAGGATGAATCAATCCAGCTAGCATTTCAATTATCAAGGATTTTCCGGCTCCAGACTCTCCCAATAAAACTACATACTCTCCTTTTTCAATGGAGAAACTGATATGATGTAGCGCAAATTCCTCATATTTTTTGGATATGTTTTTAAGTTGCAGCATGATTTATCTCCTTGGTCTTTCTCTTGACAGCATTCTAAGTGCTGCAAAAAATATTAAACAAACTATAATAAAAACAACAGAAACGGGTCGAGCATAGTTTAATCCAAAAGCACCAAATCGTTCATAGATAAGAACAGGCGTAATCATTGGATGGTAGGCTACAATAACCACGGCACCAAATTCACTCATTCCTCTGGCAAACATTAAAATCATACCCGAAACTATATTTCTGGAAGCCAAAGGCAAAGAAATACTGAAAAACACTCGAGCAGGTGAAGCACCAAGGTTTAAAGCTGCTTTTTCTAATCGGATGGGAACAGCCACAAACCCATCGCGAGCAGCAGTAATCAAATAGGGGATGCTCACGAAAGCCATGGCAAGAGCAATGCCAATGGGATTCCCAACGAGACTAACACCAAAACGATCTGCCACTTGTCCAATAAGCGAATCTCGAGAAATAAATCCCAGAATAGCAATACCCGCAGCAGAATGAGGAATAACTATGGGTAGATCGATAATTCCCAAAACCAATTTCTTGGCAAAGAACTCTTTTCTAGCTAGGAGATAAGAAAGCGGTATGGCTGCAATAGCAAATACCAGAGTGGAAGCAAAAGAAACAGAAAGTGTTAACCAAATGCTTTGCTGTACTTCTTTATCTTGGGTAGTTTCGAAAATCTCTGCTGGAGTCGTGTTTAAGAACATTCCCAAAAGTGGTGCCACAATAAACATCAATGCTAATCCCCCTAGAGAGATGAGTATAAGATTTAAAATATTGAAATTGGTTCTCACTTTTTTAATGCTTTTTAGTTATTGTTCTATTAATGCAAATTCTTTTAGCTCTCTTGGAATATTCTCATAACTAGAGGAGGGTGATGGAACTAAAGATTTTTGTCCATTTTTCTCCATGATGGCCATACCCTTTTGTTTAGATAAAACAAATTTCAAGAATTGATGAGCTTCTTGGCTATTGGGTGCATCCTTTAATATGGTGATTCCATAAACCATGGCTTCCCCTTTTTTCGTAATAAATTCACCAGGTTTTTTTCCTGAAATTTCGGCAGTGGCTGTTGAATAAAAGCTATCTAAATCTGGGTTTTGCAGATTGATACTATCTGGCAATACCAAATATTTTAATCCATGCTGCTCTGCCACCGATCTATACAAAAAGATATAATCTATTACATTGGATTCTAAAAGACCAATGAGATCGGTTTCTTTAGGCCTGATATAGTTTTTGTCTTTCTCCACCAACTGCTTGGCCAGACCATTCTTTTGGTAATACTCCTCTGCAAGACTAGCCAAGAGCACCGTTCTATAGCCACAAGGATCAGAATTAGGGTCGGAACGTCCATAAGCAACCTCCTCTTTCATCAAGATTTCGTGCCAGTTTTTGGAGTTAATTTCTTTACTTAATCGCGATTGCTCATGATAAACGATGGCCATTTCATTACCAGCAAATTTTATATTCCAATCTGTGTAATCAGGAATCAATAAATTTTCTATCACTTTAAAATCTGCCGATGCCATAATATCACAAGGACGTTTTAAATCTGCAATTTTGCGTGCACATTGTCTGCTTCCAGCTGATTCCATTAGGATTTTCACCCGAGGATTTTCCTTTTGGTATTCTTCTGCCATTTGCTTAAAAGGCACCGACAAACTACCTGCATGAAAGATGATTAATTTGCTTTCATCTTCAATACTGCTTTGACAAGAGAATAAGACTATGACACTAAAAAGAATGGCGAATAGTTTTTTCATAAGGCTAATCTATTTTAAATTTTCAGAATAATAAATTGTATTAATACCTTTAATAGCTCTGTCCGAGAAGAAATCGAAACATGGGATAATTCGAAATATTCCTCCAGTTTCTACCTCAGGACGACAAATTAATAATAATTCGCCTTGGTCGTTTCTATTACAAATTTCGCTATAGGTGAACATGGCTCTATACCCATCATCGGCAGCAATAATAAAGATCCCCTCACGAATGGCTTTTGGAGTTTCCTCCATTACATCTGATAAATAAGCATTTAAACTCAATCCTGTAAAAGGATCAGTACTGTGCAATCCTCTGCCTCTTCCATAAAAAATGGTATGGGTTTCTATATTAGGATAATCAGCTGGATGCTCTTTTAATGTGGCCACTTTTTTATTCTCAATCATAAAATCACAAGTAGCTGAGTATAAAGGGAATTTACCTTTTTCCACTTCTAATTCAATAGGATAAGACTTTACGGTGATTTTTGTGGGGTTAGTGATATTTCTTTCCGTTAGTAAATCTCCTACTACCACTAATTTTGCTTCTGTGGGAAGCTCCCAAAGCGTCTTCGCCTTTGAAGGGACCACTCTACTTACCCTCGTGGCAATAATTATTTCATCTAAATGATTATTATAGTACAGCTCACCCCAACTAATGACCGTTTTCTCTCCTTTATCATTCTCAATTTCCACATATAAATCAACGATAGGTTTAAAACTATCTGCATTTTTCTTTTGCAATATCCTCTCATTTAAGATATCTTGAAGGGAATATCCATCATAACGAAAAGCACCAGTAAACATATTCCCATATTTCCCTAGGCGGGTTTCTTTTACCATAACCGAACGTAATGGTAGTTTAGAGAAATTAACAAATCCAGGATTAGAAACTTCGCCTAAAACTTCTATCTGATCACCAGGAAGTAATATGGTTTCTGAGTTGTCATAAAAATCGTTGGTAGCATCTGTAGAATCGATGGCCATTAAAGAAGTGGTTTCAGAAACTGCGTCTGAATCCTCACTATTTACGGTTTCATTTTTACAAGAATATGAAATCAATACCAATAAGAAAGCCAGGATTGAAATAGATTTAATTTTCATGTTTTGATGTTTTAATTTAATTTTTGCTTTGTGTTATACCGATGACTAATCAAAATGCCCCTTTAATTCCTTTTAGTCTTAAAGCCACTTTGATTATGTATCGGCATCAACCAATGTAACGAGCAAAATGATTAAATTTCATTTTGACGAACATTTGGTATAAAATGTGTTTTGCAAAAGTAAATTAATATCGAGTGGTAATCTAGTTCCTATCGCTTTATTTCTTATTTTTTTTCAAAGACGAATCTCGTTCATTAAGCCCTAATTTAGATCTACAGTCACCAACATATAGAGTGGGATCTGGTTCAAAAAGCAAGACTGTATATTTTTGACATGAAGGAATCTTTACTGATAATTAGGAGCCTATTGACTTTAAAACCATTTTCGCCTTCTAAAGTAAGTTAGCATTCCTAAAGCAACCAATAGAATGACTCCCCACATGATAAAATAGCTGTATTTAAAATGAAGTTCTGGAACATAATCGAAATTGGTTCCGTAAATCCCAGCTATAAAAGTAATTGGAATAAATACGACCGAGAAAATGGTCAAAAACTTCATGATATCATTAAGCTTACTACTTATTGTAGTATGATATATATTGAGCTGGTCAGATAATATTTCTCGATAGCTATCAGAAGAATCACTAGCATGATCAATATTATCAAGCAATTCTTTAAAGTGGATATATGAGCTTTCATTAATTAAATCAGACTCCATTTTCGAAAGCGCCAAAATCATTTCTTTGGCTGGTTTTATATTTTTCCTTAAAAAATTTAACTCCCTCTTGAAATTATTAATCTCATTAATCAAAGATTGTTTGGGTTCTATGGCCAGATCTTCTTCAAGGCTCTCAATTTTCTCACCCAAAACACTAATCACATATATATAATTATCAATAACAACATCAAGCAATGCAAAAGCCAAATAATCCGTTCCAGAACTTCTAATCCTTTTCTTTTGCTTTCTAATTCGCGCCCTAACAGGTTCAAAGACATCTCCTCTCCTCTCTTGAAAAGAAAAAAGTACCGATTTGGTAATGATTAAACTGAGGTTCTCAACAGAAATCTTATTGGTTTCATCATTTTGCTGAAGCATCTTAATAGATATGTATATACAGTTATGATACTCAACAATCTTAGGCCTTGTTCCAGTATTCATTACTTCAGCAAGAATGAGACTGTCAAGATCGAAGCCTTTTGAAATTTCTTTCATAACACCCGCATCATGCAATCCGTCCACATTTAACCAGGTGACTGAGTTTTTTTCTTGAAACCTTAATGCTTCTTGAACCTTATGGATTCCCTTTTCCTCTAAATTATTGGCATCATAATCAATGATTCGTAAAATGATTTCATCAGATTTTTGCCTACCTCTAAACAATAATTCATCAGGCGAAACACCAATTTCTTTTTTTTGTTTTTTTACAAATCTAGCCATCGTTTCTATTTATTTAATTATGAATTAAAAAGTAAAATCATAAATGTTTGAGTAAGTTTACAATAAAAGATTCTATATTCCCTTTAATAGCCTCCCCAAAATATCAGCCCCAGTAATAATGGGTCACATTAAAAACTATGGGGAATCCTTATCTTAGCTGACAAAAATTAAGTTTTGGAATTAACAATATTACAAGAGTTTTTACCCGCATTTATCTTAGATTATTTTGAGGTAAAAGAGTTTTACA
>NZ_JABKBZ010000120.1:0-8397 GCF_013166635.1 Lentimicrobium sp. S6
ACAGCCCAAATATCCCAGGCGACTCATTAGCTAAATTATCAAGGTATTGTACTTATGAGAAAAGGAAAAATCGATTAAATTTTGAGCAACAAATTGAAAGAGCTTTTTGCTTAAGTTAACGCTAATGCCCACGGGGAAGGGGCAAAACAAAAAAAATCAATGTTTATTGTAATTTGATAATAGATTAGTAACAAAAAAGAACCTTTACATATAGAGTTAGTTCATAAGATTTGATCGCACATTAAAGAGTTGATATTTATCATTTTAGGGCAAAAAAAGTGATAAATTCTGCATAAAACACAAACAAATGAAAAATAGACAAATAGTATTACTACTTGTTCTGTTCATAGGTTCTCTTCTGGCTTGTGAAAAGGATGATTCCTCTTCTGAAGGGGTTGGGGCTGTTAAATTGATTAGCTTAATGGCTAACGATACTGTATTAAATGCATGGCAAGTAACTAAGGTATTTGCCACTGCAGAAGGACAAAGTTTAATTTATAATTGGGAAGCAGACCATGGAGAAATCAATGGTTCTGGAGCGCAAATTGAGTATATGGCGGGAACTTGTTGTACCGGAACCAATACCATCACTTGTACAGTTTCTAATAGCGAAAACAGCGATTCAAAGCAGATAAAGCTACTCATCTTACCCTTCAAATAAAACGCTATGAAACCTTATATATTATTAGCATTATTACTTCCAATATTTTTCAATTCAGAAGTAAAGGCACAATGCTGTGGTGCTGGGAATCCCCTCAATGGATTTGGTGATGTTTCCGGTATTCAAAGGAAAATGTTTCAAATAAGTCCGTTCTATAAATATAGCTATTCTGATCAATATTACGAAGGCTCCAAAAAAGCGGATGTTTCTCCAGATCAAATGTTTTATAATTTTGTGAGTATAGACATGGCATACGGTCTTTCCAATAGAATGAGTATTCATGGGCAGATAGGTTATTTCATCAATAAAACTAAGCTTTATAATGTGGAGGGATGGAACGACATGACGGGCTATGGATTAGGCGATGCAGAATTTAACTTAAGATATTCTGCTATAAAAAATGTCATCAAAAAGATTGAAGTGACACCAAGTATTGGAATTAAACTTCCTGTTGGTGTTTTTGACCAGGAGGTTGACGATGTGAAACTCCCTATTTCCTTACAACCCTCCTCAGGAAGTCTAAAGTATAATGCCAGTGTATTTATGTCGAAGAGGTTTGAGAAATACTCCCTTTCAGCTAAGGTATTTGCTGAATATGCCAATAGAATACAGTCGGAAAACTTTGATTATAAATATGGCAACCTTTATGTATTATCTATTTATGGCTCTTATAATATTTCTAGAAAGTTAAACACAATGATTCAAATTCAATACGAATCTAGAGATAAGGCTAAGAGAGAAAATAGCCAAATTGTCGAATCCTCAGGAGGTCAAGTTGTATATTTAATTCCTCAAGTAAATTACACATTAATGCAAGATTTGGCGGTTTCAGTAAATGGATATATCCCCGTTTATCGATATATGAATGGCATTCAAATTGCCAATAAATTTTCTGTATCCTTAAGAATAACAAAAAGCTTTAATTTTAATAAATACACCAAAAAAATCATTGATCATGACAAATTCAACTAAATACTATCTATTTATTTTTTCTGTTTTGATTTTATTGATTTCCAAAACAGCCCATTCACAAAGCTTAGAATTATACCATAATGATATCTTGGTGAACAATGATACTATTCTAATGGAAGGTGATGTGATAGCCGATAGTTTGCATACTTATGTTTTTCAAGGCGACACTACCTATTATTATGCTTATGAGGTGGATATTGATATCGATGTAAAAAATATGTCTAACGCTCCAATGGGTGTTCATACCAAGAAAACACACTTGAAAATCATAGCTGGTACTGAGAATTATTTTTGCTGGGAAACCTGCTATGCACCCTACACTTTTGAATCCGTTCATGCCATTGAAATTTCAGGTAACGAAATTATTGATATTTATTCTGCCCATTATAAACCCAAAGGTCAGCTTGGAAATATAATGGTAGCATATACCTTTTTTGATGAGCTGAATCCCAATGATTCTGCTACTGTAACAGTGGAATATAGCATGGACGAAGCTAGTTATATTGTAGAAAACCATCAGGCAGAAAATCTATTCTCAGATGTCTTTCCAAACCCAAGCATCAACACCATCTCTATTGATATTAAAGAAGCTTCTTCAGATAAATACAAACTAAAAGTTTTTGATTTAACTGGAAGGAAAATCCAAGAAAAGGTTTTTGGGCAAGGCCAAACTATTTTAAAAATGGATATTGAGGGACTGTATGGAGGAACTTATATTTATTCAATAAGTTCAGAAGGAAACATTCTGAAATCTGGTAAATTCTTTAAACTGCCATAAATCAATATTATGAGACAATATCTCCTTGTTCTTTTTTGTTTCGTCGTAGCAAGTTCATTTGCTCAACCTGCAGTTAACGATACTGTTCCAGATTTTAATGTGGTTGATGTTCATGGAAATTCCCATCATCTATATTCCTATTTAGAGGAGGGTAAATATGTTTGTATCGACTTCTATGGAACAACATGCGACCAATGTAGGGAGCTGGTTCCTATAATTAGTGAGGTATACAAGTCGTATGGGTGTAACGAGAGTCAATTGGTAGTTCTCGCCATCGACCTTTTACATTATGATGGACAAGTACAGGCTTTTGAGGAAGAATATGGTGGAATATATCCTGCCGTGAGTGGAAAAAACGGAGGAGGTGAAGAGGTTTATAGCGATTGGCAAATACAATATTGGCCGCAATTGGTTTTGATAAATCCAGAAAAAATATTGATATCAAATATACAGCCTATCACACCTGTTTTTATAGATTCAGTATTACAACAGCATCAAATACTAAAAGATTCTTGTGATGCCAATGGAGTAAATAGCCAATTATTGAAAGAGCATGTATCAGTCTATCCCAACCCAAGCTCCGATTTTTTAAATATTGAAGTTTCTGAGCAGTATCCATCAAAAATGAAGATTAAGCTAATCAATCCTCTTGGGAAAATAGTTTTGGAAACCTCTTTTCAGAAGGCTTATTCACTGAATACCTCAAATTTCACAAAAGGCATTTATGTCCTTGAAATAGAATGTGATGGTCAGAGGGCTTACGATAAAATTATTATCAATTAGGATTTTTTCAATTCAAAAGAATATATATTTAGGATTAAAATCACCACCCAATGTTAATTAATCATTATTATGACGTAAATATACGTCACGTTTTGGAATATTATATATATTTGCATCAAATCATTTGAAATGGTACAGAAGAAATCAGAATTATTCGGCAAGGATTTAAGGAAAAAGGCAGATCTATTTAAAGCCTTGGCTCATCCTGCTCGCTTACAGATTTTACAGTTTCTAGCCGAAACCAATACTTGTGTGAGTGGAGATATTTCTGATGATTTACCACTCAGTAGAACCACCGTTAACCAGCACATTAAAGAATTAAAAAAGGCAGGTTTAATACAAGGTCATATAGAGGGAGTTAATACTAAATATTGCCTAAATAATGAAAGTATAATCGAGTTGAAGAAAATCATGCAAGAATTTTTAATGGATTTCGATGCTCACAATAATAAATGTGATTGATATGAGAATTTTAATTTTATGTACAGGAAACAGCTGTAGAAGCCAAATGGCTCACGGCTTTTTACAATCATTCGACAAAAACCTTGAAGTATATTCTGCAGGAACTGAAGCTTCAGGAAAATTAAACGAGAAAGCGGTAAAGGCCATGAAGGAAATTGGTATTGACATTAGTCATCATACATCTGACTCAGTAGATAAATTTATTGGGCAAGAGTGGGATTATGTTATCACCGTTTGTGGTGGGGCCAACGAAAATTGTCCAGCTTTTATTGGAAAAGTAAAGCACCGTCTTCATATTGGCTTCGACGATCCTAGTCATGCCGAAGGTAGCGAAGAATTTATCTGGAGCGAGTTCGAACGAGTAAGAGAAGAGATTAGAGTGGGTTTCCAAAAGTTTTATCAGGAGGAAATAGTTAATAGTTAGAAACTAACAGTGAACAACTAACAGTTAATAGTTAATAGTGAACAGTTAATTTATTAATTGGAGAAAATCGCTCATCAGGCTCCCTTTAGGGCTGGTGCAAAACTGATGAGATAACAACTCACAGTGAATAGTTATTGTGATTTTTGAACCTTGAACCTTGAACCTCGAACCTTGAACTTTAACTTTGAACAAAAAAATAAACATTATGCCATCAAAATCAAGATTAAAATTTTTAGACCGTTACCTAACCCTTTGGATATTTCTAGCCATGGGAATAGGAGTATTATCGGGTTATTTATTTCCAGGATTAGCTGACTTTTGGGAGTCTTTAAAGCCATCTGAAGATAGCACTACCAATTTACCCATTGCCATCGGGCTCATCCTAATGATGTATCCTCCATTAGCAAAAGTTCGATATGATGAATTGGGGGATGTTTTCAGAGATTATAAAGTCCTTGGCTTGTCATTAGTGCAAAACTGGATTATTGGTCCAGTGCTGATGTTTGTTCTGGCCATCCTCTTTTTTAAAGCTTTTCCCGGAGAAAACAATTCCAATCTGCCTTATATGTATGGTATCATTATGATAGGATTAGCCCGTTGTATTGCTATGGTCATCGTATGGAATGATTTAGCCAAAGGAGATCGACAATATGCAGCTGGATTAGTAGCTTTTAATTCCATCTTTCAGGTCTTCTTCTTTGCTATTTATGCTTATGTATTCATTGCGATTCTTCCCGGATGGTTTGGAGTTCCTACCAACGATATCGTAGAGAATATCACCATGTTGCAAATTGCGGAATCTGTGTTTATTTACTTAGGAATACCATTTATTGCCGGCTTTTTGAGTAGAAAAATATTGACTTCTTGGAAAGGAAAAGACTGGTATGAGCGTAAGTTTATTCCCAAAATAAGTCCTTTGACTTTAGTCTTCCTTCTTTTCACCATATTTGTGATGTTTTCTCTAAAAGGAGAGCTCATCATTAGCATCCCTTTCGATGTGGTATTGATAGCCATTCCTTTGGTCATTTATTTCTTAATCATGTTCTTTCTCTCTTTCTTTATGAGTAAGAAAGTAGGAGCTGATTATGAAAAAAGTACTACGCTATCTTTTACTGCAGCCAGTAATAATTTCGAATTGGCCATTGCGGTGGCGATTGCTATTTTTGGAATGAATTCAGGGGAGGCTTTTGCCGCAGTTATTGGACCACTCATTGAAGTGCCCATAATGATTGCTTTGGTGAATGTGGCCTTGAGGTTTAAGACCAAGTATTTTTAGAGAATTATTAATCGAAAGATTGATAGTTTTTCCAAATACTTAAATTGGAAAACTCTGGTTCGCTTTTAATGGTTTCAATATCTAAAGGTTTTGAGAATATAGATATTGTTTTATCACCACTTACATCTCCATATTTTGTTAAATCGAGATTGATAGTTCCGATATCACCAAGGAAGCCTGTGCCTGAATAAAAGCGCATTGTAATTTTGCTCTTGCCTTGGTGTTTAGAATCTCTTTGGTCATAAAATATAATGTTCATGGTTTGGATTTCGCCCCAAGTCATTTTATTCATGAATCCTAGCTCTTTGGTTTCAATAAGCTTACCCTTATTCAAAACTTCAATTCTAGAGATGAGGTTATTACAAATTCCAATTAATATCTGATCAATATTGGAATTGTCTTTAATTCTAATTTCTTGCCCATAAAACTCCTTATTGGTATTTCTTGTGGAGCTTTGCTGAAAATTCATAACACTCTTGAAACTTCCCAATGCTGTATTTTCTGTTTCTATTTTTGATATGGAGATGGCTTCTATCTGTTTCGTATTCTTTATGTTGAAATCAGGTTTGGGCTCACTGATGATAAATGCCGAAATAGTAAGTAGAAGAATAAAGCTTAAGCTGATAGTAAGAAATGTTTTTATACCTTTTTTCATCATGGAAAGTGTTTTTACTAAAACTATCTTTGTTACTAATCAGTCAAGTATCAATTTACTGTAGTCGCCCATAATAAATGATTTTTTTGTTTTGCCCCTTCCCCATGGGGAGCCAAAAAAATCAGATTTTAGTTTCAAAAATCAAATTAGAATAGGATATCAAATTTTTCAATCTAATCATTTTGCTGAATCTTTTCCCTGACTCCCCTTGGGCCGGAACGATGCTGTCTGCTACGATGAATGTAGCGATAATGATAGCATCGTCATTAACCGAAGCGTCAGCTGTTGGGGAAATCAGGGAAAATTAAACTATAGTAATTCTTACTGATTAGTAACCTATCTTTTATTATGTTTATTGTTTTCTTCCCACTTTTTGACTTTTGATAGGTAGGTGAAACCTAATTATCCCTTTCCTCAAAATCTTCTGTTTCTTTTATCTTGATTCTTCTAAAAAGAAGATATATCAAAAGAATGATGACCGTAATAAATCCAAATCCGTAAACTGCTAATATGATGATTGAAGAAAATTCCATTTATTTGAGTTTTACAGCTGTTCCATAGGCCAATATTTCGGCAGCACCTTGCATAACCATGGCGGTGGTGAATCTAATATTTACAATAGCATCTGCATGCATCATGGCAGCATCTTGTATCATTCTTTGTAGTGCTTGTTCGCGAGCTTGAGCCTGGAGTTTGGTGTATTCTTCTATTTCGCCACCAATAATATTTTTAAGACCTGCAAAAATATCCCGACCAATATTTCTGGCTCTAACAGTGCTTCCTCTTGCGATACCTAGAATTTCAACTATTTCTTTATTGGGAATAGTTTCCGTGTTTGATAAAATCATTTTATTAAGGATTTAAATTGAAGTCTAAAGATACAAAAATTTACGGCTAGGATTAATGATAAGATATAATCAAGGGGCAAGCTCAGAAAAAAGGAGGAGCTAAAAAGCATAGCAATTTGTCTACGATGATTGAAAATAAAGGAAAGTAGATTTGTCCAAGGTTTTTAATCTGTGTTAATTAGTGCTTGCACGAAAACTCAATATTTTTAAAGTCTCTGATTAGAAAATGACAAAGTCGAGGCTTTCGAAGTTTTGAAAACCAAGGAGTTTACTTTTGTAAATGACTGTTTTCAAAACGAGAGTAAGGAAGAACTTGGTGTTTTCTAGCAGAGACTAATTAGGGGAAATCCGCGGAGAAATGAAAACCTAGAATGTGGACAGCTTCTTTAATCCAAAACCTCATGAATCAAGCTTTTTACTACCAATACTTTCTCTAGCCAATAAATGGTGTTTAGGTCACTATGATTTTGATATCTCACTCCTCTTGAGGCGCAATGGATTAGTTCTATTTCTCCATTATTGTTTTGGTAAATCATGCCAGCGTGGTTAGCTTTCTTAGTTCCGAAGAAGATCAGGTCGCCTGCTTGTGCTTCTTCTAAACTCACCTCCGCTCCCATTTTCGATTGTAGATTCGCATTATGGGGCAATTCTATTCCAATGCTTTTGTATACATATTGAGTAAAACCAGAACAGTCGAATCCTGTGGTATCGATTCCCCCATATTTATAGTTCACCCCTATTAATTCATTGGCCTCCTCTATCAATTGTCTTCTTTTTTTATTGGTGATGATGATAGAATCGAATACCGGCCCGATATCCTTTTGTATGGGAGATATCTGGGCCATGGAATATAGGCTTCTGTAATAGTCAGTGGTATCCAGAAAAACTTCTGCTAGCTGATGATGATAATAGCTAAGGAGTCTTTGTTTGGTTTCTACTAGGTTTAAATCTTCCAAAATGGCTAAGCGAAGACTTTCTTCAATGTTTGAATAGTCTATAGAATCAGAATTATACTTGCATTGTCGTGACCAACTTAATAGGGCCTTTTTTAGATTTGAAGATTTTCTCTTAGCTTCTGATTGCTCATAAATGGCTAAATAGGAAAGGGTGATATATTGTTGAATTTCGGCAGACCTCTTTTCTTTCTTCAGAAACTTTTTCGATTTCTCTATACACTTATCATACTTGTGCCGCTCATATAACTTCTGTGATTTTTTGGCATATTTCCCTTGTCCAAAGGATATCACACTCCCCAAAAGCATGATGCAAATGATCGCAATTCTCATAAATAGGTTTACTTAATAATGATTTTTATGAGAAAATATTGTTTGGGACTTAAAAATTGGCATGAGTTGAACTAAAAACCCGAGTTCGATTATAAAAACAGAGCTAATTGATCGTCTTTCTCCAAATCATATTTTATAGAAGGTTTTTTAGCAAAGAATGAATATGCGATAAGAGCGGCGATAATATTGGAGATAAAATTTTCAAAACTTCTGTGCCTAGAATGTTCAATTTGGCACATGTTTTTTAGTTCA
>NZ_JABKBZ010000121.1:0-8011 GCF_013166635.1 Lentimicrobium sp. S6
ACAGCCCAAATATCCCAGGCGACTCATTAGCTAAATTATCAAGGTATTGTACTTATGAGAAAAGGAAAAATCGATTAAATTTTGAGCAACAAATTGAAAGAGCTTTTTGCTTAAGTTAACGCTAATGCCTTCAGGCTCTATCTGGAAATGCACATTGCTGCGTTTATTGTTAGGTCTTCTAGGCTTTGTTTTGCTTTGGAAGGAAAGCATGAGGAATACCCTCACATAGTCGGGAGAGTGCCCCAAGTTGAGGTTTATGAGCCCTTCAGGCTCTATCAGGGTAGGATAGAAAGCAGGCTGAAAGCCTGCAACATCAAAGCAAGGAGCAAAGCTCCTTGCTTTGAACACAAGATAAAGCACCAGCCTGAAGGGCTGAGAGAAAACAATTAAGGAGAATTATATAGAATATCAGAAATATAGCCTTGAGTTCCCCATAAAAATCAACATGACCCATTAAATCTTCTTAAAAGGTAAAGAGAGGGTGTATTTTGTTGAAAAACCATAAATATTGTTGAAAAAAAGAAAAGAGTAAAAAATGATATGGCGTATAACAAAAGGAAATATATTAGAAAGGCCGAGCTGTAAACTAGGATAATCATTCATTTTGAAGGATGTAAAGAAATAAAGCAGTCATTTTTAATTGGTCAGCTGCGTTTTGCAAACGATGCTGTGCTTTTTTTAGAAGTAAAACTGCAATTTTTAAGAGGAAGGCTGCGTTTTGATGGGGCAAAATGTTAAATTCTTGAAGTCACAAAAAAAATGGAGTAAGTTTGTTACTCCATTTTTACAAAAATAAATATCAATTACTGCACTTTTTGATATTTTAGTAAAGCAAAGGACCTAAGGAATAGAGGATCAGGCCTAAACTGAACCTTTGTTCCTTTTATCATACTATCGTGGAACTCTTCCTCGGTTGCTGATCCTTCTGATTGAACCGTGAGTCGATACGTTCCAAAATCTCTTAATTTTACAATATGTCCTCGAGATAAATTCTTCGGAATATTCTTTAAAAGAGATTCAAGTACTCCCAATACATCGGAGGTTCCTAAGGATACTTCCTCTGCTATTTGTTCTGCAATTTCACGAACATCAACTGTTCTGCTTGATTTTGCTATTGCATAATACTTACGTGCCTCCTCTATATCTCGAGGATTCACTTTTTGTCTAACACTGTAATTTACCATGATTTTTGAATTTTAAAAATTAATAATGTGTTGTTCTTTGACAACTTGATTTTGCATTCTTTTGAAAACTCTAAGTTTTTCATCTTTAAAAATTTTAATTATTAAATACTGAAGGTATTCGAAGCTCCTCAGCTTTTTTAGGTGTTAATTATGGGTGTTTATAAACTAATAATGCATAAAGGCCTCCTCTCTTTTTTATATGTATAAATGAAATCATCATGAATAATGGCGAGCCTATTCATTCTGAGACATAGTGCTTCACTTTGAATCCATTGAATTGGGTTCATCACTATTTTAAGTATGTTGTTTTTCGGGGATTTTATAGGGGATGATCTTAATTGATTAAGATCGGAACACAGGCACAGACGATAGGGGAGCGTCTGGTGTGAAAAGAAAACAAATGGTTCTTTTGCTAAAAGGTTGATATCAATTAATGCTTGTTTATTTTGTTGGTCATGTTTGTATGAACTTTTCATGATATAATATTTTTAATTTAAGTCTTCTTAATCTGTTATTGTTTCTCTTTTTCATAATACTTAGTTTATTGTTTAATTTCTCATGGTAAAATTACGAAGACTAATTGAGTTTGTCAAGAGGTGGTATGGATATGAAAATTGACATTTAGATGTTGATAAAAAATACTAAATACCTGTAATGCTAGTGTTTACTGTTGCTGAGAACAGGATGAACTATTAAAAACATCTTATTGTTAACAAAAAAATCTATTTGTGATATTTTTTGCTGTTATATGCTGATAATCAGGTGTAAATATTGTTATTTGCTTGGTTTCCAAAGAAAAGACTCCGATTTTCAGGTAATATTGGAGGTTTGTATTAATGGGTTGATATTTAGTGTTTTATAGTTTGGTTGGTGTTTTGTTTAAGTTTTATATTGTGATATGTTGATAAAAATGACTAAGTATTTTGGTATAGTAATTGAATAAGTTTTTAAATCATCAGTAAATCAGATATATACGGGTTTTTATTGAAAGCTGAAATTTTCCTCATTTCTTTAAGATTTTGCACTTATGTTAATTAAATATTAGCCAATTTATACTAATTATGTCCTGCTTTAATGGGTAATGTTATTAAAACGAACAAAATACAAGGGTGATATAATATCAATTATAGAGTGCTCTGAATAACCGATTTGCCATCTATTCCTATGGCAGAGGTATTGAAACAAAGAATTTTGAACCTTGATCTACTTCTGAATCAAACCAAATGCTTCCATTCAGCATTTCAACATATGACTTCACAATGAATAAACCCAAACCAGAACCTTCGTAGTTTCTTGAATCTTTTAGTTCTGCTTGTTCAAATTTATTAAAGATGGCTTTTTTTCTATTATTTGGGATACCAATTCCACTGTCTGTGCAAATTATTAATAAGGATTCTGACTCTAATTTTAACTCTAAATCAATAGATCCATATTTGGTGAATTTAATAGCATTTAAAAGAATATTATTTATAATTGATGATATTTTCTGTTCATCAGATTCTATGATAAATCTTTCATATTTACCATAGGTTTCAAAAGAAAGGTTTAGGCCTTTTTCTTCACATTTTGGTTTATGTTGATATATGATATGGCTAGCAAGGTCTATTATATTTATTGTTCTTTGGTTCACTATAATTTCTCCACTTTCTATTTTAGATGCCTCTACAATGTCATTTACGGTGTTTAGAAGTCTTTCACTACCATTTTTAATCAATTTGATAAATTCTTTTTGCTCCTCCAAGGGCAAATCAGGCTCCTGAAGCATATCTGTTAATCCTGCTATACCGTTCATTGGCGTTCTAATTTCATGACTGAGGTTGGTTAAAAAGACTGATTTTAAATGATTAGACTCCTCCGCTTTTCGTTTTGCTTCTATCAATTCTTTTTTCTTATTTCTTTGGTCTAGAAAAGTGACCATTCCATCGAGTAATAACGATAGCTGATGAACATCTGCTTGCATATAATCTTCATTTTTGTTGGCAACAGATGCTATAGCTGTAATTTTTTGGTTCTTAAAAGCAGGAACACTCAAATAATTCTTTATGTCCACATGTCCACTAGGAATACCTTTTTTATTTTCTAGGTTTTTTGAATAATCATTAATGATGGTTGGTTTTTTAGAACGAATGACATCTGCCCAAATTCCAGCTTCTACAGTATTGAACGACATGTTTATTTCCTCCATATTACAGTTATTCATCACGGTTTTAGACCATTTAAAAATTTGGGCTTCGGTTTCTTCATCATTTACAAATGCCAAAAAGCCAATGTTGCTGTTGGTTAACTCTATTGCTTTTTTTAAGGTAAAATCATGAATATCTTCAAATGAATTATTGGTCATATTTCCTAATTCAACCAGAGTTTCTAAACGTAATTCATTAAGCTTTCTTTCTTGGTTATACTTAGTTTCACCAGAAATATCATAGCCAATATTGATAACATTGCCCTCGGTATCTTTATAACTGGCCCATCGTGATGGTATTTTAAGTCCAAATTTTGTATTGGGATTATAATAATTGAATCCGGTAGAAGTGGTATTAAACATGGTGTCTTTAACTTCTTGATAGACTTTTTTATCTTGATATAATAGACTTAGCGGGTGGTCTGAATTATTTAATTCGTCCATAGTCCAACCAAAACCATATTCACATGCTTTATTCCATAAAATACATTTACCATTTTTATCAAAAGCATCAATAAAAACGGGGGCATTTTCAAAAATAGTTCTGAACCTATTTTCACTTAATGCTAATTTTCTTTCAGCTATTTTATTATCAGTTACATCAAAAAACTTAACTGCGAGTTGGTTCTGAGCAATTTTGTAAGCAAAAACTTCATAGGCACCCTTTATTTCATTTTGTTCATAGTCAATTTGAGAATTAAAAAAGGGTTCTCCTGTTTTAATCACATTTTTATAGGCCTCTGGAATATTTGTTTCTTTTAAACCAGGAAATGCTTCTTCAATGCTTTTTCCCGTATAATCATTTAGATTTATATTTAATATTTTGCTAGCAGATTCATTATGGCTTTTAAAAATAAGTTGGTCGTTTTCATCCAATGAATAAAGAATAACACCTAGAGGGGAGGCTTCTATGATATGGTGATACATATCATAATAGGTTGCTGCTCGCTCTTCTTGAAGCTTTAGTTTTGCCTTTAATTCTTGAATTTCTTGTTTCAATTCCTTATGATGGAAAAGGTTAATCTTCATATTAATATCTTAAATTGTTCAAGGATTAAAAATACATAAAGGTTGGATATAACAAACAACTATCAGTTAATGATCATGATATAATTTATTTTTGTTACCATTTAAGCATTATTTGTAAATTTCTAATTGTTTTTTATTGGTCTCATATTTAGTTAAAACTATGTCCTTCATTGTATCTCACTTTAGCTTCTAAAAACATATAATCACAAATCTATCAGGCTACGTAGCAAGAATGGTTCATGAATGAATTTCCATCGAACAAGTTATTTTGTATTAATTGGAAGTGATACATAAAAAATAGAACCTTTGCCCACTTCAGATTCTAACCAAATTTTACCCTTTAGCATTTCCACATATGATTTCACAATGGTTAGGCCCAGACCTGAACCTTCAATGGCTTTAGATTCTTTTGTATCTGCTTGTTCAAATCTATTAAAAACGGCTTTTTGTTTGTGTTTTGGAATACCAAAGCCTGTATCTTTACAATAGAATATAATCTCTTGATTAGAGACTTGAATACCTGTTTCTATAAAACCTCTATCGGTGTATTTTATGGCATTTTTAATCAGATTGGTAACGATAGAATCTAACTTTGTTTGATCTGTATTGATAAATATCTGCTCAGTTTTAATTTGGTTTTTAATATGAATCTCTATTCCTTTTTTATGGCATTCTGGTTTGAAAAATGTAACCAGATTATCAAGTAACTGAACCAGGTCAAATTCTGATTTACTAATACTTATTGCTCCACTTTCTATCTTCGATATCTCAACAATATCATTTACAGTATGCAATAATTTTATACTGCTACTTTGTATGATATTTATAAAACTTTGTTGCTCATCTTTATCGATATCGGGTTCTTGTAATAATTGAATGAAGCCTAAAATACCATTCATTGGGGTCCTTATTTCATGACTCATATTGGCTAAGAAGGCGGTTTTTAATTTATCAGACTCCTCTGCTTTTTCTTTGGCTTTTACTAATTCTATTTCTTTCTTTTTCCTGGAACTAACATTTTCTACAACAACAAGTATTCTGTTTACTTTTTCATCTTCATCATATAGAGGAACCGTTTTATAGTGTTGATATTGATTATTAATAAACAACTCAAAATTTCTTTCGTTTCCTTTAAAGGTTTCTTTATAATATTTGGCAACAATGTCGGCTTTTTCACCAAAAACTTGTTCTAATGTTAAACCTATAAAGTCTTGAGGGTTGAGCTTAAGCTTTTTAAATTCTTGCCCTGAAGAAAAGCCAATACTCAAATCTTTTTCAATAATAGATACATATGAATTGGGATAGTTTTCAGCTATTTTTTCCAAAAGCATTTTGTTTTCAATGGCATTATCCTTAATTTTAGTTTCCTCAGTAATATCCTTAAAAACGCAATAGGTTTGTTTGAAGCTACCATCAGGATGGTTACCTGTACATCCTTCAAGAGAAATATCCAAATAATGACCTTTTTGATGTTTAATTCTAAAATGAACATTGTTTACATAGCCTCTTTTTTTTAAGATAGGGAAGTTTTTTCTGAAAAGGTTTTTCCAATCTGGATGTAAAAAATCTTCAAACTTTTTTCCAATAACTTCTTCTCTATTATACCCTAGCGTTTTTAACCAAGTAGGATTCACATCAATAATGTTTCCGTGGGCATCAAGTGATTGATAGGAGAGAGGAGCATTGTCATAAAGAGATTTGTATTTCTGTTCATTTTCTGCCAATTTAAACAAAACATCTTTTTGTTCTGTAATATCCTGAAAAACCCCTATAATCTTAATGATTTGATTATTGTCATCAAACAAATAATTTGCTGTAGACTTACAATATCTTAAAGAACCATCTTTAGGGATAAATCTAAATTCGAGAGAGCAGGGAGATTTTGATGAAATATTTTCTTCAATGGTGTTTTTTACCAAATCAACATCATCTTTGTAAATATGAGAATAGAAAAGCTCAAATGTTGGAGATGTTACCACTTCTTGATAACCCATTAGTTTACAATAGTTATCGGACCAAATCTGTTTATTGCTAATTAAATCAATCTCCCAGGTACCCATATTATTATCTACCTGGGTATTATTACTAATAATCTCAGTATGCTTCAATGTTTGTTGTAGCTGACTGACTTGTAGCTTTAATTGTTGGTTTTGCTCAATCAATTCGTGTGTAGATGAACCCTTATTTCTCTTCTCTTGCCCCATAATGATTGTTTTTTATATCCCCCTGTAAAAGTTTACAATTTAATAATTTTCTATTAAAAATGCAAATTTCATCAAGTAAAATCTAAGCATTATTGACGAACAGAACTGTGGTTAAATCCTATTTTGATGCGTTATGCAAATTTTTTCATACCAAAAATGCTACCAATTCATCCTTTTTCATGGAAAAAAGGAAGCAAAAAGCCATCCCAAACAATTGCCTACCCTCCTCTTATAGAATATTGATTTGTCTAACAAAGTAGAAAACTAATGACCTAATAATCTAACCACCCTAACTGATTTAAAACTATCATTTCTATTTCAAACATTCTCGATGTCATTATTTTAAAAGCCAAGGCCTTTTGCTGACAAATCAAATATTCTATAATTCATCGCATGAGCCGGCCTAAGTTTGGGAAAGGCCTGCCCTCTGTCTTCGAAAATATATTACGGCTTAAGTTATTAGTCCAAGCTTTTGTAATAAAGAAGTTTTATTTGAGTATATTTTTGCTATGAAATTGAAATCAATTAATGATTCTGAATTAAATCACGCAAAATTTATAAAGGCTTCCGCCGGAAGTCTATATCCGCCTTATCAGGAAGTCGTTAAGCGGAGCAAATGACTTGTAGGAGTTAAAAACAATACTGTTTGACGCTCGTTAGTGACGAATCGTAGATTGTCACTATAAGGAGGAGTTTATTGTTTTTCCGGAAAGTCATTTGTGGAGTAGACTTGCTGATATAGCGGTGGTTTTGCTGCACTTTTTAAAAAGTGTAAAAGAATAAACCTGTCTAACAAGATTTCTAATTTGAAAGAAATATGTCTTTCAAAAGAGTTTTTAAAAAAAAGATTAACTCAACCTGAATAATCGAACATTAGGAAATCGATTTTTTCTGTTTTGTTATTCAATGGTACTACAGCGCATCAAAATGAGAAATAGCCAGAACTGTATTTATTGGGGCAATAAGCATAAAAAAAACCGGCCTTAAGACCGGTTTGAAATTTACTCCTCAATTTTATAATCAGGGGTTTGGGTTCTCCATTTTGTTATTGCATAGGTGCCAGCTGTAAATAATAGGATAACAATACCACTTCCTACAGGAGCACCACCCCCAACAGGAGTATTCCCTCCGCCTGCAGCACCATTTCCATTATTAGGTGGAGGAGGAGTTTGTGCAAAAGCAAAAACTGTGAATATTAAAAATGCTGCTGTGAGGGTTATTTTCTTTATGTTTTTCATTGTTCTTTGGTTTTTCAATTTTTAAATTTGTCATAGTTTGTTTGAGTTTGCTTCGCTCTGCTCGCAATCTCAGAATGTTCATTGCGAAGATGGTCATTGCGAGGAGGAACGACGAAGCAATCTCTATAAACCTACTTCAAAACTACTTTCTGAACTATAGTTTCATTATCTGAA
>NZ_JABKBZ010000122.1:0-7958 GCF_013166635.1 Lentimicrobium sp. S6
TCCTCCGGAAAACACTAAACCTTTGAAAGTAAGTATAAGTATATCAACACAATAAAAGAATATGAGTCATCTTAATGGAAGAATTATGCATCAATCAATCAAAAAATCAGAAATAATCAGAATAACGGCCCTGCTAAAATCAAAAAACAGAAAAGCTCTTGAATACTTCTAAGATTTGCTAGAAAAAAATTGAAAAAAAATAACTACACAAGAGCTGTGGAGATATCATTGCCCAAATTGATTCCACAATATAAAAGGTAGGCTTTACGGCTTCGTTGCCGGTTTAGGTTCAACACACAGCACATATTCAGCCCCTCTTGGCCATAAGCAAATGCTTAGCTCCACGGCTTAGGGCTGAAAACGATGCTTAATTGTTGTATGCTGGGCTTTATTCATTACTAGTCATTTATCTCTTTATTACAATTCATAATCCGCTAAAAATATGCACTTCTGTTCCAGAAAAAAATAGTTTTTAGGGTCGGCAAAAAAGCGATGGAAAAGACATACTTATTGACAAGTTTTGGATGTGCGCTTGGTTTTTTGAGCGACTTGGCAATGTGTATGTATTTTAGCGTTGGCATTTTCTTCGATTACATTTACATTACTACTTATTTAATATCATTTTTGATTAAATATGGTTTTACTAATGAACGAAAAAGCCTCAGGAAGTAAATAACCTAATAGTAATAAACTTAGACTGTTTGTAATTGCTATTAGCTCTTTATTGTAAAGTTTAAAACTTAGATTCATTACGATATTTATGACTAATATAAGAAGTAACAATAGCAAGATAAATACAGTACGCTTTTTATTAGTTTTCTTTTTATAGATTGTTTCTGTTTTAGATAAAATAGTCATTGATAAATTCCACCCAAACAGAACCCTATTATTTTGAATGTCAGTAATTCCATTAATTGCATCTGCTTCCTTTAACACTTCATTATCAGAAATTATACTATTGTCATCAATGCTAAATCCAAATTTGTTAAGTAAAAAATTTTTTAAATGCCCCTTGTTATCAAAAACCCATGGACATGCAAATGTGCTAAATCTATAGATGTAATTACTTTTAATATACTCTATTAAACTTCTATTTATTGCAAAATCACTATGACCAATCGATGTCTGTTTATCAACAATTTGCCGAAACCAATTAATTGATGGATTTCTACGAAATGAATATTTTGTAAATTTTTCGTCTATAATTGAATTAAAATTACTTTGATTTTTGGATTTTTTAATAGTGGATATTTCTGTTTCATTAAGTGTATTATATAGAAGCTTAGAACTGTCAAAAGTATTCCAAAAAGGTATGGATGTAATGTATTCTTCAATCGATTCAACATTGTCATAGATATCGGTAATTAGTAATAATCCATTATCATCTAAATTCCTCATACAAATATCTATTACTTTTTCTTGAAGATTTAGACTTTCTATTGTATTAACTTTTTTAGGTTCTTGTTTATCATGAATAATTAAATGATGGAATGAAGCTAGTGATATTACTATTTGAGGTTTTAGGTTACAAATTATTTTTTCAATTTCTAGAATTTCAGGTATTGAATATAATTTTATACCTGAATTATTGTAGTTTTCAGAATTGAAGGACATTTCATTACAAGCCTCAAATGAATGAATGTTGCGAAACCCTGCTTTATGAAGATATTTAGTTAGATATCCGTCTCCTGACATTAAATCAACGATACAAAGACTTGACTTATCTAATTCATTATCCTTAACATAACCATCTAGTACACTAATTATATTAAAAACTTCTAATATTCTTGCATCTGGACATAGATTCAAAGCCTTCTTATAGTACATGGCTTTTTTCTTGAATCTTTCAATTTCTATATTTGCTTTTTCCATAAAATTGCTTTTTTTGATATTAAATCCAATATTTTAATCAACCCAATGCCTAATATTGCAACAACGATTATGCCTGCATACATTTTTGGTAAATATTCTACACTGCCAGAATAATTTTTATAAATAAAAAAGCCTATTCCTTTATTTAAATTTAAAAAATAGTCTAAAGCAATTTCAACGGCAATTACATATGTTACAAGTACTCTTAAAGTAGAGAAAAACACTTCGAGGGTTTCGAAAAATATCACGTGTTTGAAATACTCATATTTGCGGATTTTAATTAACGAAATAATTTCAAACCTGTTTTTGTTAATATTGTTACATGCGTCTGAAATATTAACTGCTAAAATAGCAATGACAGGTAGTGATAACAAAGGAACTAAAAAGTGTGATAGTTTGAATACAATAAATGCAATTGGTAACAAGATTGTTATCGGAATGCTTTTTATAGCATTAAAAAAATTATAAAATATAATATTGATTATTTTATTTAGCCCCATTAAAACCCCAATCGTATAACCTAAGATGCTACCTAAAATTAGACATTGTATGAAAATGTAAAGAGTCTTACCTATATGGGACATTATTTCAAGGGAATTTTCTAACTTAAAGAAGACTTTGAATACACTGATTACACTTGGTATCTGACCTTCAAATAAATTCAAATAATAAAATATTTGCCAAACCAGCAAAAATACAGGTATGAGTATAATTCTAAGAATTGTATTTCTATGCTCTATCTTAACCTTCATATCTTGTAATTTTAACTTTTTTTGAATAGAAGGAATCCGCAATTTCAAGGTTGTGCGAAGTAAATATTATTGCAGAAGATGGAGTAATAAACTCATTTTGAAGGTGTTTTATTATCTCTGTTGACTTTTCAAAATGAATATTCGAAAAAATTTCATCTAAAATGAGTAATTTTGGTTTTTTTATAAGAGCACATATTAAACTAAGATATGCTTTCTCGCCACTTGATAATTGATAAACTTTACGGGTTTTAATATTTTGAAAGTTTTCTATTTTAAGCTTATTCAGAAGCTTTTTGCCTTCATTAATACTGTTTATACAATTCAATGATTTTCCTGCTGTATTAAAAAAAGAGATGTTTTCTTCAAATGAATACCAAGGCAATAAAAAATAGTTTAAATCAGCAGGTAGAAATATATAATTAAGATTACTTTTAAAATTAACCGAACCATCATATAAACTCGAATCAATAAATCCAGAGATGATTTTCAACAAGGTTGTTTTACCTGAACCATTTAGCCCATCAATACAAAGGATATCTCCGCCCGCAATAGTAAAGGAAATATTGTCTAATAAATAATTTTCTGCATTAGAATATTTAAAATATAAATTATCTACTTGGAGCATCGATAAAATATTCATTTGTTATTTGAAATGTACTATCAATTAAGCCAATCTTTTTATAAGAATTGATTGTTGCAATAACTAAATCCTTTGAGAACTCATTTGTTTTGGTTACATCAACCCATGTAGCTTTCATTGCAACTGATTTTGATATATTTAGTTTTTGAATTAATATACCTCTAGCCTCTTTATCATTTTCTCTTATATAATCTACTGCTTCATCCCATGCTTGAAGGAATTTAGTTGCTGCCGCATTATTGTCTCTATAACAATTCTGGGATATTACACTTACTCCAACTGCAGATGGATTATTAAAATGTGCGTAAACGGAACTTGAAATTAATCTTGTTTTACCATCTTCTAAATTAGAGGTTTTCATAGGTTCATATATATGCGAACAATCAATATTCCCACTTTGCATCATTTTAATATGTTCAGGTGGCGGTAATGGCACAAACTCAATAGTTGAGACATTTACATTATTCTCAATTAAAAAGTTTTTTACAGCAGTCTTTGAAGTTATTCCAGGATATACTCCAATTTTTTTCCCCTCTAAATCTTTTAGGTTACTAATTAAACTACCTCGCATTACGCTTAGCGCTTCAAATGGGGGATTATCTTTCATCCTACTATGAGAGAAAATAATAGGATTTAAAGTAACCTTTGTTGATTGATTTATTACATCTACCAATGAAACGGCAGGAAGAACATCTGCGTCTCCTCCTTGTAGTGCGGTAATCATCAAATTGCTGTTAGTTAAATCCACAGTATGAACTTTAAGTCCATATTTTTCATATAAATTCTGTTTTTCAGCAACCCAATGAGGAAGTGATGCAATAATTGAAGGAGGTGTAACAATTTTAATATCATAAACCTCTTTCTTAATAAAGAATTTAACCCCAAAAAGTATAATTACTAAGAATACTCCTATTGTTATTACAGATTTTCTCATGATTATTGATTTAGTTTATCTTTTTTGTGTGTAAAGGTAAAATTATACTTTTTTTTGCATTATGCATTTGCTTGTGCGAATTGCATATGTATTTGACTGTATGGATTGTCATTCAATTTTTATATTTACAGCTACAGCACCTCTATAATTGAAAGCTAAGTTAAAAGTAACTCTTGTATTTGCAGTTATCTTATCCCAAATTGCGTCATACTTTGCACCGAATTCATAACGATAAAAATAAACTTTATCCCCAATTGCATCTCTTGTCAAAAACCCATACTTCGATTCTATTTTGTATACTGTCCCTTTGAATGAAACTAAATGTCCATTATGCCTTACTTTGCCTCTAGGTTTACTTTTAAGTTTTGGTATTATACTTATTGATTTTAATGTGTCAAACAATAAGTTAGCATCATCAATTTCTCCAAGCAGATATATTGTTCTAGCAAACCAAAACTGAGCTTGGTATCTGCTATCACCTTTTGTGAATGACCGTTTTAAATGATGTTTAATTGTTTCTAGATTTGGAACCTTATCTTTGGTAAGATTCATAGCATATCGGAAGTTAACATCTTTATCATTCGGAATTAACCTTAATGTCTCTTCCATAATACCTCTGGCTTTCTCATCATCTCTATTTTGCTCATAAAGATTTGTCAACCTTAGGCATAGATATGGACTTCTTTTATTTAACTCAAAAGCCCTTTCAAGCAGTTTTATTGCTTCTGGCTTATTATTCAATAATTTATTAAATTGAGACTCTGCTTCTAGAATAAATTCTTGCTCAGGGAATTGTTGTCTCGCACTAGCAAAAATTTTCTCAGTCTCCTTAATAGCTCTTTCAATTGAAGGCGGGTCATTATCATCAATTATACGCTTAATTTTAAATATATGAATCTTCAATAGAGTATGATATGGATGTGGTTTATCCTTAAATTTTGAGATTAGCTTTTTGCAAATATCCTCAGCATCTTTTAGATATTTATCTATTTCCAATTTATGCTTTGACTTTTCAGCTTTAACAAATGCTATTTCTGCGAAAGAATGTTGAATTATAGAATCATTAGGTGAAATTTTAATCGCCTCAGAAAGCAAACTCTCAGCCGTATTAATATTTCCTCCGTTTGCTGTCATTTCAAAAATAGCCTCCTGCTGCATTAATTTTGAGTCATCTCCATTACTTTCAGAAGCTATTTTGTATAATTCTCTTATCATTTCTGGGTCTGAAAAATTTTCTTTCAAGTTCCTTGCTTTAGTCATGGAGAGGAATGCTGTTCTGTCATTTTCATAATCGACATCTAAACATGAAAGAATTCTCAAATATTCATCGTAACGCATTTGCTTGTCCGACAATACTTCGGAAAAGATTATTTCTGCAATTTGCTTATGCCTTGTCCTATATACAAAATCATTTATTCGGTAATCTCTACTGTCAAACACAATAAATTCTAAAGGTTTGAAGAGTTTCTCTTTAAAATGCGAAAATGATATGTCATGAACCCGTGAAATTAACCCCGCTCTGGTTTCGGTACCGAGACGATGAAGTATACTAACTGTTAAATAAAGTGACTTTGCTGTTTCATCTGTTATGGAATTGTATTCATCTACCACTATTTCAGAGAATGGCTTTCCTAAAGTACTTTCATACAAAGCAACAAGTAGTTCCCGCCCTGCTTTATATGCAAGAGCTTCGATTCTTTGCTCCTTCGATTTGTTTGCCAAATAACCTAAAGAGTCATACTGTTCAAGTTTATCAAGAAGACTCTCTATTTCCTTATCATTAAGATATTTTAACTGGTAATCATCTGTTAAGTAATTGCATAAGTCTTCGCATTCAGTATTCCACGTATTTACTCGTTCAGCTCCAATAATGCTAATTGGCAGTTTGTCCTTCTTTATTTTCGAGATTAATGAAACTACTTCCTCACTTGAATCAGATATATTATCAATGAATATATAAATCCTTTCTTTTAAGTAGTTACATAACTCAATAATTGGTTCATGTTTAATGATAGCGTTCTTATTATAAAAAATACAAATACGTTCAAACTCAATACTGGCATCCCATGCCAAACGCTTAAGTAATACAGATTTCCCTGAACCAGCGTATCCTTGAAGTAGATAAAATTGAAAATCATCTTTAGCATGGCTTTCATCGTCTAGGAATACTTCGTAAAGAATCGTGTCAGTAATATTTCTGCGAGCATCCAATTCTTTTAGAATAGGATCCCAATTTTCGAAATATCCTTTATAAAATTCCTTTGGGTCTGTATTTTTATCTTTTAATCTAGAATGCACATATTGAATATCATAGGTTAAAAAATTCAATAAAGATTCAGACGGCCTTAGGTCAGTTAAACTAACTGATGATTTATTAAATATCGGATGTATATCATTATCAATAGGTTTGGCTAGAGCTAATTTAACTTTGTCTGGACTAATTTCTTTTTCAAGTTGAATCAAGAAATCACTAAACGTAGATTTTATCGAAGTAATTTTCTTTCCTTCCCACATTCTGGATTCAGCATCTTTTATGCACGGACCAACCATATATGACCTGGGGCGTCCATCTTTTAATTTTCCTAATTCAAGCAATATTGCTCGAATATCATAATCTGCAAAGCTAAAGCCAACAAACAAAAATGTGTATTCATAGGCTAACTCCTCTACTCGATGAAACAACCTATCCCTATTCTTTTTATGCGTTATATATTGGTCGGGTGTTAATATCAAAGGAGTATTTATGTCATTAATATCTGAAATACAACCATGAATTTTCAAAAAAGGTAAATCTTTAACTGATTTTAGCTTATCTCTAATCCGTTCTCCATTTTTAATGAATTTTGCCAATTGTTGCAATGGCTTTTTATTTTGACTATAAGCTCTCTCTATTATGTAATCATAATTGGTTGTAACAATAGATTTCCAAACATAATTTGGGATTTTTTTATGATATTCATTTGGATTAAATGGCTCAAATACATCATATATAAATTGTTGAACAGTCAACAAGTCATATTCCGATATTGCTATCTCAGATGTATATTGTAACGACTGGTCTTTGTAATCCTCAGTGAGGAATTTTTCAACTATAAGGTTAGATAGCTGATTGCCTAGAGGTGGTGGTGTCTTTTTCGGATGTTCAGCTCCAGCAGAAGCACCTGAACCTAAAAATAGCACTACATTTCCTTCTTTAATCTGGTCAAGTAACGGCTTTGGTATCTCCATAATCTTAAATCATTTTGTGGGTTGGCTAAAATTGCACTCTTTTGCAAATTTTGGTTTGAGGGACAGCCTGCGCGATTTGCGAAAGTGTGCAATGTGCGTCGGCTTCCCAATCTGCCCCGAAGGGCAGAAGCGGGCTGGCAAAAACTAATTTTTTCTTGCACCAACCTCCAATCAAAGAGCCAACATTTTCAATCCTTTTTTTCATATTTTCAATCCGGTTATTTCTGTGTAATTCGGTTTCTCAGCCTTGCATACAACGTCCTAGGCTATGCATAGTGTGGTTTTCAAAGCCATTATCTATCTGCCTACTCCGATGTTTATTTTATGTTTATATGTTCTATTCTACTACAAAACCCACATTATGTATGAGCCTTTGTTACCAAGCGTTTTGAACTCTTCAATTTATAGGTTTCATCTCCTTCAAATCACCAAATAATCAAAGCATTAAAATCTATATTATTAGTCATTCTTCAGGGCATTTTTTATTTTAAAAACTCTTTAAGCGGCCAAAAAAGTTCGAACTTAAAATGTC
>NZ_JABKBZ010000123.1:0-7783 GCF_013166635.1 Lentimicrobium sp. S6
TAATAGTAAAAATTAAAGGGGAAATGATCGAAAAACAAGAGTATATAACACGTTAGAAATACAAATAATAGATAAAAAGCTAAAAAAACTGTCCATTTAAGGAATCCTTACGTTATGCAACGGTCTTTTAACACTTACAAGCGCTATCTGTTGTCCAATTTATAGATAGGTTTCTCCTAATGAACATTATTTTCCTTGAAAACGAAATGAAGCAGAATGATGACTTTTCAAAAATTATAGTTCTTCAAATATCTTAAACACATATTCACGCTTTCTGGAACTCACCGGAACGGTGCTACCATCTGACATCAGGATATAACCTCCATCAGATTTTTCAAAGCTATTGATATAATCTAAATTGATTAAATGAGACTGATGTGTTCTGATAAACCCGAATTCGCTAAGCATCACATCGTAGTCCTTCAATCCCTTACTCACTAAAATCTTTTTCCCATCCCTTAGAAAAAACTCCGTATAACCTTTGTCAGCTTCGCAACGGATGATATCATAGACTTTAATTAAATGTATACTTTCAGCGGTCTTTAGAACTATTTTTTTATGTTCTGACAGACTGTCTTTAATATGTGAAAGATAGGCATCGAATTTCAATTGAAAATCCTCTTTTTCGTGAGAAACAATCACCTGATTAACTGCTGCAATAAATTCTTGAGGATTAACGGGCTTCATGAGATAGTCTATAGCTGCAAATTTGAAGGCTTTTACAGCATACTCATCATAAGCAGTAATAAAGATAATATGAAAGCTTATTTCTCCTATTTCATTCAACAAATCGAAAGCAGAACCATCCTCTAATTGAATATCGAGGAAAACCAAATCGGGTTTTAATTCTTGAATAATTATTTTAGCAGTGGCCACACCACTAGCTTGTCCAACAATTTCAACTTCCTTAAAACTCATCTGACATAATTGAGAAATTGATTCTCTAGCATTCTTTTCATCATCAACAATCAGTGCTTTTATCATGACTCCTCCTATTCCATTTTTAGATTCATTGGTATTTTAATCTCAACTCGAGTACCTCGACCATAATTTCCAATATCTTTTAAATCAGAAATTTCCAGTTGAATATTGGACTTATATACTTTATTCAACACCGCTATTCTGTCTTTAGTAATTTTAGTAGCCAAAGACTTGTATTTTCGATTTTTCTGTTCTTTTTCTCTAATACTCGCATTAATCCCTATTCCATTGTCTTGACATATCAGAACAATTCTATTGTCTATCAATCTGAACCCTACCTGAATCAAACCCTTTGATTTCATTCCTTTAAAACCGTGCTCAATGCTGTTTTCAATAAATGGCTGAGCCAACATAGGTGGAATTAACATGTCTTCTAAATCCAGGTTTTCATCCGCTTCAATTTCATAATCAAATTTTTCGCCAAACCTTAACTTTTGAAGATCAAGATACTGATTAAGTGTTTTCACTTCAGTATGCAATGTAATTAAATCTTGCCGAGAGTTATTTAATATCATCCTTACCAAATCAGAAAAATTAGACAAATAAGTGGCCGCTTCTATGGGTTCATTTTTGAAAATAAAACTTTGAATAGCCCCTAAGCTGTTAAATATAAAATGAGGATTCATTTGAGAACGCAAAAACCTTTGTTCCAAGGATGCCGCTTTGTTTTGAAGTTTGAGCTCCCGAATTCGATAGATAACAATCATCACGATCACAAAAATAAACAATAAAGAAATTAAAGCATAAAACCACCATTGTTGGTAAAAACGAGGCAATATGAGTACGGTAATGCTTTTACCATGTTCGTTCCAGATGCCATTATTATTAGACCCTTTAAGCTTAAACACATAGGTGCCTGGATCTAAGTTAGAATACGAAATAGCCCTGTTTATAGAATTGGTTTGAATCCAAGTATCGTCGACACCTTCTAATTTATACTGATACTTATTATCTGAAGGACTGTTATAATCTAATGAAGCAAATCTAAAAGAAATATGGTTTTCATCAGGTTTAATAATAACGGTATCCAACTCACTTAAGTCTTTAAAAACCTGATTATCTTGAACTCTGAATTCGGTAATAACCACAGGAGGTATATAATGATTGGATTCTAAGCTATCAGGATGAAAAACAGCAAAACCATCTTGAGTTCCAAATGCCATTCTTCCATCTTGTAGTTGAATAATAGCAGAAGTTAAGTCCATACTGGGCAAACCATTTGCTGGTGTATAGGTTGTGAAACTTTGCTCTGGAATGGAAAAACAGCTCAAGCCTTTTTCAGTACTTATCCAAAGTTGGCCATGGTTATCCTCAGCCATACCTCTTAAATTATTGGAGGGCAAACCATCTTTTTTAGTATAATGAGTAAAACCATCTAATGAGTCAGAATAGAGGTTCAAGCCAGTAGCTCCACTCCAGTTTCTACCTTTGCTATCTGTAAAAATAAAATTGACAGTTTCACCCCAATAGGCATCCTCTATAAACTCATTTGAAACATAATTTTTTAAGCTATGACTTTCAGCATCCCATTTTGCTATCCCAGTAGATGTGGTTCCTAGCCAGTATTCCCCATCATCCGCTTTTGAAATTGCTGTTAATAGATGTACAGGATATCGCATAAATGAGAGTTCCCTTTCCCTGTTATAAAAGGTTTTCTTATTTATCTCATCGTAAATTAAATATCCCTTATTGCTTAGTAAATAATAATATTGATCTTTTTGCATCATTTCATGAAAAACTAAAGCAGATAATTCAGTATTGGGCTTAACAGTGCTGATGAGCATAATATTCTGAGTGTGACCTGTATCATTTAATCTAGCTTGCCAAAGCATATGTTTACTTAACCATAATATTCCTTCTGGTTTCCACAAGAAAGCCTGAATCTTTTCTGTTAATTCTATTCTTCCCTCTGATTTACCTTTTATTATAATACTACTTCCAACAGCAAAAGCAATCTTATCATGCTCAATTTCTTGTAAACTTACTATTCTATGGGAATACCTAGAGGAGTCTATTCTTTGGAAACTTCGGTTAAACTGATATAAATTCTTTCCCCTAGAAATCCATATACGATCTAAGGTGATGAGCAACTGTGCCTGTCCACCCCCATTTAAATTCATTTCTATATAATTCCATTCACCACTTCTTCTGTTGTAAACAGCCAAAGTATGCTCCAATAAAAACCAAACTGACTCATCAATTTTTGCCATGGTTAAGACAGACTGGTTTTGCATCTCCTTAGGGAATTCTTTATGGAATTTGAGACACTGATGATCAAATGCAAATAGGCCCTTCCGGTTGGCAAAGTATGTCTGACGATCAGCTCTCAGCACTTTGGTGATGGTATCAAAATAGGGGACTTTCATATTCACATAATTATAAGCTTGCATCTTCTGCAAACCTGGGTAACTAGGCTTTTCATTATGAAAAAGATTCTTAAGATGAATCATTTCAGTTTTGCTCTTTAACGTCACATCTAGTTGCCCATTTATCCCACCAAACCAAGTAACAGAATCCTCCTCAAAACTAATAGTACTTATATATTTTTCATTGGGGATAACGACCAAATCTGCTCCTAAAACATCTATTTCACTTTTATCCTTTTGAATTCCATACAAACCATAACCTCCCCACACTGCCATTACTATATTTTGTTTCCGATCTTCTAGTACTTGATGATACCAATCAGTGTAAGTACTGGCATTATTAATGGTATAAGACTGTACTTCATTTGTTTTTATATTCAATTTATCAAGCCCTAAACCAGACCACTGGGAAACCCAAAGGTTTTCTGATGAATCAAAATACAAATGGCTAATATGACTAGAAAGCAATGAACTTTTGGTTTTCCCTTTCTTATATTCACCTATGACCCCTTTTTTAAAATCAAAAGCATTTAGGCCTTCGCTATCGGTACCTACCCACAATATTCCATCTTTATCTTCAGCTAAAGCAGTTACTTTTCTTCCAGAAACGCTTCTTTCCTCCCCTGGAATATGAAAATAATGAGTGAAATTATGATTCTTAGGGCTATAAAGACTTAGCCCACCATTAGTGGCCACCCAAACCACTCCAGACATATCTTCCATTATTTTATTCACATGATCATTACTCAAAGCATTGGGATTATTAACATTAGCCGAGACATGAATAAACTCATTGGTATTAGGATTGTACTTGGTGATGCCATTGCCTTTTCCGAACCACAATGTTTGATTTTTATCTTCATAAATACAAAATGTGGAACCTCTCATAAACAATTCGAATTGTTTGTTCTCTCTATCAAATTTATAAGCCCCATCGAGACCACAGACCCAAAATTGATCTTTAGAATCTATAAAATAAAAAGATACATCATTAGCTCTCTTTTGAAATCCCCCCCCATACTCATTAGCGTTTATAACATCGAATTCTTTTGTGTTCACATTAAAACGATGCACATTTAGTCCTCTTCCTCCAATCCATAAAATAGAATCATTTTCCTTGAGCATAGTGTGATAGTGATAATATTCTTGAGAAATCCCTTGGTGCTTATAGTGCTTTATTTGCTCTGTCCTTACATTGAATTGATGCAAATGACCATCTACTGTTTCAATCCACAAAACTCCTTTTTCATCGGCTAGCAACTTCCTAATATGGTCGTTTTGCAAACCATTATGATTTTTTTTATCACTAAAATAATGAATGAAAACATCTTTGGTTCTGTCATATCTATTGAGCCCAAAACTAGTACCAATCCACAAATCCCCATAAATATCTTCAGTTATTGAAGTAATAAGATTTGAGGAAATGGAAGTACTATCCGTTGGAATATTCTTAAACACTAAGAATTCATAACCATCGTAGCGATTTAGTCCATCGGTAGTTGCAATCCAAATGAAGCCATATCTATCCTGAATAATATCAAGAATACGATTATCTGAAAGCCCATCTTTTGCACTCAGTTTATCAAACTTTGTCTGAAAATCTTCATTCAACTCCACCACTTGAGTTTGAGCCTGATTCAGTCCCCAAAGGCAAAGCATTATAAAGAGCAGAGTTTTAAACTTCATTGATCAAGTATATTATTTTATGGTATTAAACAAGAATACGATAATGAGGTAAAAATAATGAAAACCTTCAAATATCGTATTCTTTATCATTAATTAATAGAATTTAATAGATTTAGAATGCGGGATACTGTACAAGAATAGTTGCCTTATGTTGACAAGGTGGATTCTGACTATTCGATTTGGTGAAATCAGTTTTCAAAATCATCATTTTGGCATACGTTCCATCCTTAAGTTTGATTATCACAACTTTATTCATGTCCATTACATCGCAATCCGTAAACGATTTCCCATCGCTTAAATATCCTGTTGAAGGAGCCGTAGTTACGGCATCCATATTGGTATAATTGGTCACTAACCAATTACCACAAACCCCAACATCTTCTGTACACCATGGTTCAACCATAATATCAGCATTTTGGTGATCGCCATGAATCTTACCTGTCTTAAAACTATAGCAACTTTCAGAACCAGCACTTGTTAATACAATTTTTTTAGCACTTGAATTTTGACTAGCAGAAGAACCTCCTGTGGCTGTTCCCCATGCACTCGTACTCGAAGAGCCGGCAGATGAAGAACCTGGAACCACATCAAATCTAAACTCATTTTCGTATTGTCCATCCATATAATACTCTACCCAATACTGACCTTCTGGCCATCCAGCATCTGGCTTACTTAAACTAAAATTAGATTCTCCACCTTCCTGATTTGGAAAATCAAATGTACTAGATACAATAGTCATTTTATCACTAGAACCTGGTGCATAATAGTGCCAGTTTACTTTTATTTGATGCCCATTTCCATTCCCATTCCACTTAAATACCGAAATGACCTGAGGCGTGTTTTTATAAAACTTTGTGGAAGAGCTTTTTAAATTAGACTTAGAGCCTGGCTGTAATTCTTCTCCTAATTTAAAGGACTGATGATTGAGGCTAAAATTAGAGGAGAAGTTTGAATTAGAGCTGTTAGGATTAATGTTCTTTCCATTGCTATTTCCATTATTCGAAGAATTTCCTTTACTTCCTGGAGGCACAATAACAAATCCAGCTTCAGCATTACTGGCTGGTTTCTTTATCTCAAAATCGATGCGTCTTTGTTTTTGACCTTGAAAATCAATTTGGACGAAATATCTACCTACTTTGAATCCTCCAGATGGTTTAATAATATTGGCATAACCATAGCCCTGCGCATCAGCAGGTAGCGTGTAAGATTTACTAGCACCCGTTATTTCTTGGCCATTATAATACCATTTTACGGTCATGGTCTTACCCACAGCCTTTCCTTCCCAATCCCAAATAACATATATCTTATCTTGATTAGATTGGAACTCTTCAGCTTCCTGTTGAGGTAGGATATCATAATTTGAGGTCAAACTCTTTCCCAACTTCATATTGGTAATTTTAAATGAGGGAGGTATTACTACCCGCTTAGAAGTGCTTGAAGCAGAAATGGTAGTAAAAGTATTAAGTACCTCATCACCAATTCCACTGTATTGATTGTATAATCTAGTTTCTATCATGGTCCATAAAACATAGCCAAAACCATTTTTTACTGCATAAAAAGTTCCAATTCCCACCTCTAATCCATTCACTGTCATTGTGTATCCAGCAAACTTACCAGGGGTATTGTTTAAAGTATAATCCTCAAAAGCCACTCGATTGGCACTGGGTAAATATTGACTTTCGAAATACTGAGCAATAGCATCGGGAGTCACACTGGCATCAGCCTTAAATGCCCTAACTTCTAGAAATATATTATTACTAGGATGAACAAAATCATAAATCTTGTCGGTACCTTCTGTCTTGGTTTCTCTAGTCCAATCTGATGGAACATTTATCTTAAAACCAAAACCATTATCCACAACCCATTGAGCTGATAACAAACTAGATATAAAAATTAATAGTATAAAAATAGTTGCCTTTTTCATTGTTTTACATTTAAATTGATGAATAAAGTTAAAACAATGCGATTCTTAAATACTCAATAATACTTATCTGCTCCGATCAATCTGATAATTGTTTCTCAGCATGACATATTTGTTATTTTGATTTATAAGAAATGTAAAGAGGTCAAATTCTTCTTAGTCATGACACAGAAATCAATTATCTATTCATCTGATACGTTTCTTCACCAAATGAGCTCATATATATATCTTAAGCCGAACATTGGGTCTCTTGGTTGTATTTTCGAAGAAACAATGGACAATGAAACTCAAAATCCTTCTTCTTTCTATCATGTGTTTGCTGCTGTTTCAGGGTAATAGCTGCACCAATGAATTTAAAGGACATGAAGGGGAACTTTCGACAGAAGAATTGTGGTGGAATGGATTAAATGATACATGGAAAGAATTATGCTTAAGGGAAAGTGGGCATTTAGGAGAGCAAATAAACACCGAAATACTGAATGAAATTTTAAACCTTGAGGGATTTAGTCTTGATTTTTACCCCATTGACAAAAACAACTTAAAACCACTTGAAATGCTTGTCCATCTCAAACAAGTTTCTGCTGGAAATACTCAGGTAACTGATTTATCCTCCTTAGGAAAGCTTCCATTACTCACTTATATAAACATCCCTAATACGCCAATTCATGATTTGACTCCTCTAAGAAATTTAAAAAACCTAGAAACCTGAGTTCGGTTTTTAACTATCTGAAATTCAGTTGTTAATGGTGATATTTTTGACCATAAAATTAGGAGATTTCATGAGTATTTATTATCTTTGTGACTGATAATCAAACAATTAACAATAAAA
>NZ_JABKBZ010000124.1:0-7558 GCF_013166635.1 Lentimicrobium sp. S6
AATAGTCGAGCATGCCTTCTGGAAAAAACAAACTCATAATAGCCAAATCATTTTGCATAATTGATGTGATTCTTTTTTTCAAAAGTATAACATTTTAGCTCATCCCCCCAGGTTTTGTTCTTGACCCCAAAAAAGCCAGCTATTCTGGTTAAGAGTAACTGGCTTTACTTGTATATTCCAATAAAGATTAGTCTATTACAGTCACTAAGTCATTTTTACTTTTTCTTACTTTTTTTAGATTCACCAACCAATCGTTTTCGGTATCACGATAACCTAGAGGAAGCATCACACAAGATCTTAATCCCTTTTCTTTTAGGTTTAAAATTTCATCTACAGCAACAGGATCAAATCCTTCTAAAGGTGTTGCATCAACTCCTTCAAAAGCAGCCGCTGCAATGGCTTGTGAAAAAGCAATATAAGCCTGACGAGCTGCATGATTGAAGTTCACCTCTGCATCTCTTTGTGGATAAGCTCCCAAAAGCAACTGACGGTAATCTTCCCAGCCTTGGTTTTTGAAACCACGTACCTCATTGGTTAAGTCGAACATCTTATTGATACGATCCTCGGTATAGGTATCCCAAGCAGCAAACACTAATAAATGAGAACAATCAGTAATCACTGACTGATTCCAACTTACGGGTTTGATTTTCTCTTTTATTTCTTGGTTGGTAATCACAAACACCTCGAATGGTTGCAATCCACTTGATGTAGGAGCCAAAGAGATGGCTTCAATAATATTATCGATTTTTTCTTGTGCTACTTTTTCACCATTCATGGCTTTGGCAGCATATCTCCAGTTTAATTTATCTAACAATTCCATTTTTATCATTTTTATGTGTTAGAAAAGCTTTAAAGCTTAATGCTATCCCAAGCCGCTTCAAAAGCCTTTTCTAAAATTTGTTCATTTAATTTACAGTGGGATCTGTTTTTGGTATTCATTAAAAAAGCCATAGGATAAATGGTGAATGCGTACAATAAATAAGGAGAGATTTTTTTAATTAAAGCCTCCTCTTGTCCACGATTCCATAAATCGAGAAGCGGTTGCAAATGCCTCAATCCTTCTTGCCTGCTTTTTTCATCTAAAATAGGTGTATTGTCGCATTGATCTAAAAAAGAAGACTCCTCAGTTTGCTTGATTTTAAAACCAGCAATACGATACCAGATTTTCCTGAAACTCTCCTTTACTGGATCATCCTCTTTAAAATCTTTAAATGCTTCTTTACTAAATGCTGCTTTTATACTCAAATATAACTGATTCACTAAATCCTGCTTGTTCTCAAAATAAAGATAGATGGTTCCAGGAGATACCTTGGCCAGTTTGGCTACCTTCGACATGGAAGCCTCTTGTATTCCTCCTTGATTGATCAGCTGAAGGGTAGCTTGCAATAATGCCACTCTCTTGTCCTTGCTCTTTTGAAGTTTTGGTATCAATTTGTTCATCTTATCTATTTGAGAAGGCAATATTACAAAATATGAATGAACGTTCATTTATTTGTCAATTAAATAACATATTCAGTAAGAACAATCAATAAAGAAACTATCAAATGATCAGAACTTTCACAATATATCGCCCCCAATAAAAGTGTTGAATATACAGTTAACAGAAAGGCTAGTTTCGGATCTTAATTACCTTGTTAATTTTTTTTATGTGGAATTACAAATAGGAAATAAGGTGCTTTTGGTTCATAGAGTTAAAATCTTTAGGGAGTGGAGTTCGAATGAAAGTCAGAGGGGATTGTTAGTGTTAAACAAACTCCCAAAGCTTCATTCCCATCAATAGACTAAATAAAGCAAAGGCAATAAAAAGTAAGAAATTAATAAAAATAGAATTCTTCAAGACCTCATTTTTTCTATTATTGAGCCAGAATAAGGTAAAAGCTAGAAAAGGCATAAACATGCTACCTGTAACGGCATAGGCAATGATAATCCATACTGGTTTCTGAAAAAAGAGAAGAACTAGAGGAGGTAAAGCAATAAATGCTAGGAAATATTTATAGGAATTGTCTTTACTCAAATCAATATTTGAAATAGAAGAATGAGTCATTGAGTTTGAACGAGTACGCATATAGTCGGCAAATAGAAATGGAACCCCTTGCCACACCCCAAGCATAGAACTAAAAACAGCACCCCAAAATCCCAATAAAAAGATCCATTTTCCCACTTCACCGCTATTTTCGCCTATTTTATCAGCTAATGACAGCACCATTCCGTTTCCATTTACCACTTCGGGCTGTAATTGGGCCGCAATAATCATAATGGCCATTCCAAAAAGTCCGGTTAAAATATAGGCAACAGATAAGTCTATCTTTACTTTAGGCAAAAAGGAAACACTATTCCACTCTCGCTCTTTAATCCAATATCCATAGGAAAGTAAAGTAACAGAACCTCCAACTCCACCAATGATTCCTAGAATTAACCAAATGGATCCCTTAGGAATGCTTGGGAGAAAAGTTCCTTTTATTACCAAAGACCAATTAGGTTGTGAGATAATGGTGGTCAATATTACGATGATAAACATCAAAGCTATCATCGCCTTCATGATGCGTTCAAAGAAGTTATATTGGAAAAACAGAACCAAAACAAAGGCTAAAACTGCATGAATAATGCCCCATTGGGCCACTGAAAGAATAGGAAATATGGCATGAGCGGCTAAGCCGCAAGCACCTGATAATGCCGCTCCAACTATAAAAGACCAAATGATTAAATATGATAAGAAATAATAGGAAACCCAGGAAGGGAAATAGGATTTCCAGGCTTCAATCATAGATTTTCCGGAAGCCAATTGCCAGCGAGCAATACCTTCGTTTAGTGCGTATTTTAATAAAGCACCTAATAAGGCACTCCATAATATGACATAAGAAAAATGAGCTCCGCCCACAGAGGCAGCTACTAAATCACCCGCTCCAACTCCAGTAGCTGCAACTACTAAACCAGGCCCCAGGTCTTTAACCAAACTTTTCAGCCTCACTCTACTAGGATTTTAGCTCTCCATTTACCCTCCTCCAAGCGCATTCTCTTCTTAGCAAAAAGTTTCATGATGATTCCGGATACAATGACTCCAGAAGCTACCCATATTCCTTGTTCATCAATGGATTGATTATTAATCAAATCTAATCCCAAATATAAAGCTCCTCCACTTATCAATGCACTTCCTGTGATATTGAGACCATATCGAAGTTTATAGATGATTTCAATATCCTTGATCTTAACTTCATGAACGAAATCAACCACCATCATACTATCACGAATGACATTTATGGGGCCGGAGATTCTGAGACCATCTATGGTTTTGAGGTCGATATTATTTCCTGCATAATAGATTTTATTATTTACCGTCCCCGGTTTCTCAACTACAAGCATGTTTTGTGCTATAAGGCAGGGGGCTAAAAAGAGGAAGAAAAGTAAGTATAGAAATCGCATCACTATATTTTATCATACAAATATGGAGATAATAAACGGGATATGCTTTCGCTTTTAACTTATTTTTAAAATTCTCTGATAAAAGAGACTATACTGTAACTTGGATTTAACAGATTATTGAAAATCTCTTCAAAATATAGAATAGTAAAAGCCCGTATAAATAGTATCTTTGTTACCAATGTTTGCAACTTGGCATATCGACGCAATTTGGATCAGTATTGCTTTCATAGCTGGCTTTTTGGCTAAAAAAGTAAATCTACCTCCTTTAATAGGATTCTTGGCTACAGGATTTTTATTGAACTTTATTGGTATGTCAGAAGGTAATATTGCTATTCATGCCTTAGCGGAATTGGGTGTGATGCTTTTATTATTCAATATTGGGCTTAAAATAAATCTTAAATCACTGCTGCATAAGGAAATATGGGCTAGTGCAGGGATTCATTCTGTTATAACTACACTGGTGTTTGCAAGTTTGATAAGCATTATTTCTACCATTGGGTTAGGATATTTGACTCCTCTTAGTTTTAAAACTGCTCTGATCATTGGATTCGCTTTAAGTTTTAGCAGTACTGTTTTTACCATTAAAATATTAGAGGAGCGTGGAGAAGTCAATTCCTTCCACGGAAATATAGCCATTGGGATACTGGTCATACAAGATGTTCTGGCGGTTATCTTTTTAACGATTTCAAAGAATGAAATCCCTAGTCTTTGGGCTCTTGGACTTCCGGTTTATCTCTATTTAATAAGATTTCTCTTCTATCGCATTTTAAAAACCATTGATCACGGAGAGCTATTAACGCTTTTTGGCTTTTTTGCAGCTTTTGTGGCAGGTGCAATGAGTTTCGATATGGTGGGTTTAAAAGCTGACTTAGGGGCGCTTATTATGGGGGTTTTATTGGGAAATCATGGTCGGGCTAAAGAACTATCTACACATATGGGTGGCTATAAAGATTTCTTTCTGATTGCCTTCTTTTTTGAGATAGGACTGTCAGGATTACCCACTTGGAGTACCTTGCTCATTGCTGTAATCATGACAATGATGCTGGTTTTAAAATCGGGTCTTTTTATGTACTTGTTTACTCGTTTCAATCTTCGAGCGCGTACCTCTTTGCTAACAACGTTAAGCTTGTCAACATATAGTGAATTTGGTTTGATAGTAGCGGCAATTGGTGTGCAAGCAGGTTGGATGGAGTCAAGTTGGTTGGTTACTTTAGCATTAGCTTTGAGTTTATCATTCTTAATAGCTGCTCCATTTAACCATAGAGCACATGAGATATTCAACCATTTTAAACCACAACTAATGCGTTTGAATTCCAGTAAAGTTCACCCCGATGACGAACCAAGCAATTTAGGAGATGCTGAGGTGTTGGTTTGTGGGATGGGAAGGATAGGACGTTCCGTTTATCGGCAAGTTTGCCAAGAATATAATGACAAAGTAGTTGGAGTGGATTATAATCATGATACTGTGGAAGGAGCTCAGTCAGAAAATAAGAATGTGATTTGGGGAGACGCTACAGATAGTAATTTTTGGCAAAATGTAGATTTAAGTAAAATTAATATGATATTCTTGTCTTTTAGTAATCATACCTCTAATGTAAATACAAGTATTGAACTTAAAAATATTGAGCACAGTGGAATTAAAATTGGTGCAGTATGTGAGTTCCGCGATCAGGCCAAAGAACTTCACGATAATGGAGTAGATTTCATTTATAACGCCCGCGAACAAGTTGGGAAGGAGTTTGCTAAGGAGTTTTTATTGAATCATTCTGAGTCTAATTGAGTTTTTCAAGTAAGTAGAAAAAAGAAAGGCTGGTTTCCTCATTAATTTTCTGTAGTATTATTAATCAAAGTTTGAAATTAACCTACATATATTTGCATTAAGGCACTACAAAACAAAGATCCTATCTAACATCAATTTAATGATGAAATTTATGCTCCTTTGAATTATCAGAAAGCCTACTCAAATACAAATTCCCAAAAGCAGGACCAACCCCATGCCCGAATATATGAAACAGCAAATTATTAATGGGCAAACCATTATAGGTGCCAAAGAAAGTTTAGAAGCACAATTGCAAAATAGCAAAGCAGAATATAGTACTGCCTTCAATCATATATTGGCCCGTTATACTCACGATACTATAAATAATCATAGCGATAGTATTTTGTATTTACTAAGTCAATCACAAAATATGGAATCGCGCTATCAATTGGCAGGTATTTACTTACAGAATAATGAAACCACAGCTGCCAACCAAGTATTGAACTCCATAGCAACAGACTTTACTTTGGATAATGATGATGCCTACGAATTAGATAAATTGCAAGAATATTACCAAGTATTGGCCAATGTAAAAAACAATAATAGAAGTATTTATGAGCTTAGCGAAACAGAAAAAGCCGAAATCCTTCTATTATCAAATGATACGGTGAATTTAGCTTCGGCTTGGGCTCGCAATTTACTCATCTATTTGGGCGAAAAAGAATATCAAGCACCCATATATTTACCGGAGTTTGAAAACAAATCGGCTCTAATTACCGAGCCTTTTGATATAAATATACCAAAAGAAGAATATGCTGAAATCAATATGTATCCCAATCCATCCAGAGATTATGTCATTTGTGAATACGATATTAAGATGACATATCAATCAGCAAATTTGGTGATTACAGAAACCTCCACCGGTAAGCGTTTAGATAACATTGTTATCGAACAAAAACAAGACAGTAAGACCATAGATTTAAAATCATTTAAATCAGGCAGCTATATTATTACCCTAAAAATTGATGGCAAAGCTATTAATAGTACCACATTCAATATAATTAAGTAAATTTGGAAGATGAGAATCCATGGGAGATAGGAATGCAATTTATTTGCATTCCTTTTCCCTTTTTAAAATAAAGCAAATGAGAAATTTTCTAATAAATATATTTCTGTTTTTTTCAATTTATGCAAATGCTCAATTTATCTACTCTGATACCACTTGGGAAAGGTGGTATGGGGCGCAAAATAATAATGAATCGGCTTTGGCTTATAAAAATGATATAGAACATTATGATAAAGGTTATATTTTCCATGCCAATTATGAGGAATTCATGGAGGGTAAAACTTTTATTAAAAAAACGGATATAAATGGTTATTATCTTTGGGAAAGAAGAATGGATTCTACCTATCAAAACTATATATTATCCATGAAGAATCATGAAGATGGTGGACTTATTATGTGTGGGATAAGCAATTTTACAGGCGTTGCTAATCCGTGGGTATCCAAATTAAATGCCTGTATGGAAGTAGAATGGTGTAAAATATTTGAATGGCCCGAATATTCCTTTGCAAAAGACCTTGCTATAGATCATAATGGGGATATTATTGTTTTATGCTATGGTTTTGGTTATGGCGATATAGAACGTATTAATTTAATCAAACTGGATACTGAGGGGCATATTATTTGGAAGGATGATTATGCTACCATGGATGATTACCCAGTGATATGGAATGCTATACCTGATAAAATATTAATTGGTGAAGAAAATGATTATTATATAGCTGGAGAAGCAGAATGGCCAATTAATAATGACCCCTCCCAAGGTTGGGGAACTCGGTCTTTATTTATTAAGGTTAATCCTAATGGGGAAGAGGAATGGATATTGCCCTTTGGTATTTATGATAGCCTATATAGTAAACCTTGGAGTATTCACAATTTATCTGAAGGGAATTTTGTAGCTATAGGCAGTAACTATCAAACCCATCACCCTGTGTTGATGTATTTTAATGAAAATGGAGAAGAGCAATCCTTTGTGTCAAAGCAAATCATGCCTGAGGATTATTTTTCCACCCGTCTGGCTGGATCTATTCAAATTAGCGACACTAGTTTTATCAGTATTTGGCGGTATTTGTATACCATTGAAGAGTATAATTACCACTACGGATATATTAAATTTGATACGGCTCTTAATATCATAGACTATAAAGAAGATGACAGATGGAAAGACCCAGCTAATTTAATTTATAGCTATAATGACAAAATCGTAACCGTAGGTAGAATGAAAGAGAATAATTCCTCTGGTAAATATGATATTTATATGAGCAAGCGTAATCTGGACTTTACTTATGATACTGTATACCCCAATTGGACAGGGC
>NZ_JABKBZ010000125.1:0-7152 GCF_013166635.1 Lentimicrobium sp. S6
ACATAGATGGTTTTTCCTTTCTGGTTTACAATTCTGATACCTAATGGCGACTCATCGATGGAGTGTCTGAAGTTGTCCTCGGCTTGTTTACGCTCGGTGATGTCTTCAGCTACTTTAATATAATTGACGATTTTGCCTTGTTCATCAAATATGGGTGAAACAGAAGCCATTTCCCAAAACAATTCTCCGTTTTTCTTTTTATTGTGAAATTCGCCCCGCCACACTTTGCCCGCTGAAACTGTTTCCCAAAGTTCTTTATACATCTCATCAGGTTGTTCTCCCGATTTCAATACATGGGGATTTTGCCCGATGGCTTCCTCCAAACTATAGCCTGTAAGTTCAGTAAATTTAGGATTTGCATATTGCAGATTTCCTTTGGTATCTGTAATGGCAATAACCGATGGGCTTTGCTGAACTGCGGTTGAAAGTTTGGTGATTTCTTTTTCCGCCTGCTTGCGTTCGGTGATGTCGATAACATAGCCAAGATAATGTGTAATCTCGCCTTCCGTATTGCGTACTATTGATGTGTAATCATCAATCCAGATTATTTTCCCGTCTTTTCGCACGATCCGATAAGGTTCATGTGCAAATCTATCGGTACCGCTTTTACTGTTGGTAGCAACTTCGTTGGCTACACGGTCAATATCTTCAGGAAATATGAGCCCGATATAGGGTGTACCGCCCGACTTAAGTTCTTCGGCAGAATAGCCAAGTATTTCTTTTACATTAGGCGATACATACTCCACAGGCCAGCCATCGGCATTTTGCCACTTGAACACAACAACAGAGCCTGCGATGAACAAATCGCGTTCCTGTTTAATAATGTCGTTTTTGAGATTCAGCTCCTGCTCCGCCTGCTTGCGCTCGGTGATGTCGTGGATGATCGAAAAGAGCATTTTTTCATTATTTATTTCCATTGGTGTTGAATGGACTTCGACTGTGCGAATTTGACCATTCTTCAATTTATGGGGGAAGAAATAATTTCGATATTGATTTCGTGCATTTTGGATCTCCTTTGCCACCTCATCATTTGATAATTGGTTTATTTCCTGGATACGCAGATCGCATAGCTGTTGATGAGAATATCCGTAAAATAACTGAGCCGCAGAGTTCGCATTAGTAATCGCACCGCTTTCCGGATCGATTAAAAGCATAATTGCAGCGTGATCATTAAACATTTTACGGAATTGTTCTTCGCTTTCCCGAATTTTCTCTTCCGCCTGCTTGCGCTCGGTGATATTCTGAACAACTCCCACTGATCTGAGAGGCTTTCCCTGTAAATCATATTCTGTCCGGCATTTTTCAATAACCCACTTAATCCTTCCGTCTTTCATCAGTAAACGATGCTCAATTTCGCAAGGTAGTTTGGTTTTTAAGGATTCGGTGTAGGCCAAATCAACTTTTTCACGATCATCTGGATGAATGGCTTCAATAAAAGCCTCATAGGTTGCTGAGAATTTTTCTGGATCAATCTCGAAAAGTTTGAAAATGCCGTCCGACCAATGAAGGTGATTATTGATTAAATCTAAATCCCATCTACCTAATTGTGCGATACTTTGCGCTTCCTTAAGTTCATGCTCACTTTCTTTCAGTTTTATTTCTGCCTCCTTACGCTCGGTGATATCTGTTGCTATCTCCAATCTTACAAGCCTTCCGTCTGTCCATAGGATGGCCTGGTCTCTTAATTGATACCAACGATTAGTTATTCTGTTTTTATGTTCCCAAACATAAGGAACTTTTGGATTATGGTTTTGGTCTAATAAATGATGGTTTGAGCAAAAATCGCAAGGGCTGTTAAAGTTTTGTAATGCTTGATAACATTTTTTACCTATTATTTCACCAAGTAAATCGGTAAAATATTTGTTCGCAAATATAAGTTCGTGGGTTTGCATATCGCTAACATACACTCCGGCATCCATGGCATCCATAGTAGCGAGAAAGCGTTTATTTTCATTTTCGAGATTCTCCTTATTCTTTAAATCAACAATTTTGTTTTCGAGTTTTAGGCTTGCTGCTTTCAGATAATCTATTTGGCTTTTGCTCCATTCTGTATTGCTGTTGCAGTTATCAAAGCCTATAAATCCCCAAAATTCATTTTCAGTAATAATGGGTATTACAAGTATGGCCTTTATTTCTTGCGGTTCGAGAATTTCTCGCTCACTTTTAGGAAATTCGGAAACCTTACCACTTATAATCTCTCCTTTCGAGAGTGTTTTTTGCCAGCGTGGAAGAAATTCTTTATAGGATAAATTTTGCAGTTGCGGATTGTCAATTTCGGGTTTAATACCCTGGGCAACATATTTGGCAATTTGGCTAAGTAACAAACTCCCTATATCGTTTCTGTGGTTTTTGAAAATATAGGTTCGGCTTGCCTGAGAAACCTTACCAACTATCTTCACAAATTCGCTTAATTGCTCATCGAAATTGCCTTTAAGTAAAATATCATTTGTCTGATTCAATGCTGAGAGGTAGTTATCGCGTTGTTGTATTGCTTCTTCTGCAAGCTTGCGCTCGGTGATGTCCACAACTATCCCTCTAAAACCGGCAGGTTTATTATCTTTGATAATTAAACTTGAATAAATTAAGACAGGAAATGTGCTTCCATCTTTTTTAAGAGCAATATACTCGTTAGGTCCGGCATTTTTTCCGTTAATTATATTTTGAATATTCTCCTTCATTTTGGCTCTATCTTCAAGCAATAATATTTGTATCACATTAAACCCTTTTTCAAAATCATCTAACGAATATCCAAAAGTTTTAAATGCCTGTTGATTTCCAAAAGTAAGATTACCTTTAAGATCAGCCTCATAAACAATTTGTGGCAAAAGATTTGCCATATCCCTGAATTTTGCTTCGCTCTCTCGTAATGCTTCCTCCGCCTGCTTGGGCTCGGTGATGTTATTAGATGTACTGATAAAACCAACATTTTTACCATAACTATCAGTTAATGGGGAAATACGAACATCAAAGTATTGTTTGCTTCCATCCGCATCAATGTACATTGTTTCGTATCCATCTACTTTGCCGCTTCGCACAACACGTTTAAAACAATCAATTGCCGTATCATGGAAGTCAGAAGGCACAAAATCCAGAACTGACTTACCTATCACTTTTTCTTGTGATAAGCCAGGAACTGTGTAATTGATGAATTGGATTTTATAATCCAGATCTAACTGCATAATATAGTCAGGAGAGTTTTCGGTAAGTGATTTCCATTTTTCTTCACTTTCCCGGAGTGCTTCTTCTGCAAGCTTGCGCTCGGTGATGTCTCTGGCAATATAAAGAACCGAGTTTTTGGTTTTTGGAGTTGCACTGCCTTCAAACCATCTTGTTTTGTTATCAATTACCATAGGGTATTCAATGATATTTGTTTTGTTTTCATTGAGGCATTTACGAATAAATTCAAGAAAAATATCGGCTTCAGATTTCGGAAATACTTCATGCAGTGTTTTACCAATTACATCATCCGAAGGTTTGAACATTAGTTCCGGTGATGTTGGGGCAATATTGATATATCTTCCGTCATAATCCATTTCAAACACAATATCCGTCATCGCATTAAAAAGAGTTCGCAAATTGTTCTCGCTCTCCAGTAGCTTCTTGTCCGCCAGCTTGCGTTCGGTGATGTCGCGGGCAATAATCTGAATCATCGGTTCTTCACCATAATTTATAGGAACACCCATACCTTCAACATCGATGACCTTGCCATCCAGCCGGATAAACCTTTGTTCCATAGCAACTTTTGATTCTTCTCTACTGAATAGTTTTTTCATATTTTCCAGGCCGATTGCCCTGTCGTCGGGATGTATAAAATCAATGGCTGATTTTCCCACTACTTCATCCAGGCTTGTTGCACCTACGAGTTTTAGCCCACTATTATTGATATGCAAAATCTCTGTCATATTATGAATCGCAATTAAATCAGGCGAGTTTTCAATAAGCAGACGATATTTTTTCTGGCTTTCTTTATGTTCTTCCTCACGCTTTTTACTTTGTGTGCGTAAATCGTCCAACTCAGCTATGAGTTGTTCTTTGGTTTTGTTAGAATCATTTTTCATAGTTTGTCATCCTTAAATTTTGTTTGCTAACTTTCATTACAGAGGTTTTGTAGGAATGGTAAAATAAAATATTGAACCTCCTGCTCCCGATTTTCTATCCGGATCACTTTCAACCCAAATTCTTCCACCATTTTTTTCGATAAATTCCTTACAGAGGATAAGCCCAAGACCGGTGCCTTTTTCCTTGTTTGTTCCCGCAGTTGAGTAGCTTTCGCTAAGTATAAAGAGTTTTTCAATTCTGTCTTTGGGAATTCCAACGCCCGAATCGCTTACCGAAATGATTAATTCGTTTTGCTTTTCGTGTGCCGATACCATAATTTTGCCACCTGATTTGGTAAACTTTACAGCGTTCGAAATCAGATTCCTGATTACTGTACTTATCATTGCATTATCGGCAAAAACAATCGCTTTGGGAGGAATTTCATTTTTAAGGGTAATGGATTTTTGTCCGGCTATTGTTTGCAATAAATCTACTGTTTCGTTGCAAAGGTCAGCTACTCTCAAATACTCCGGCGAAAATTCCATACGTCCGGTTTGCGAACGCGACCATTCCATCAAATTTGTCAGCAAATCAACTGCCCGATGCGATGAGTTAAGGATAATTTCAGCATATTTCTCAATGTTATCATAATCATTTTCACGAACCTGTTCAACAAGCAATTGGCTAAAACCCATAATTCCATTGAAAGGACTTTTGAGATCGTGGGCTATGATAGAGAAAAATTTGTCTTTTTCGGCATTGCCTTCTCTTAGTTTTTGTTCACTCACTTTTAGGGTTTGTTCGGCCTGCTTGCGCTCGGTGATGTCAAAAACAACCCCATTGATATAATTAGTATCATCAAAATCGCTGTATGCAAGCTTGTAATTGGTAGAAACCCAAATTAATGATCCATCTTTCTTTTTCTCCAAAGTTTCGTATTCTAAAAGATAGCCTTCTTTTTTTAAATCAGCTAACATTTTTACCCGGGGATTATCATCAGAGTAAAATGCAGCCGCCGGCACATTGGTTAATTCTTCAAAAGAATCAAAGCCATATATTTCTATCATTGCAGGATTAGCTGACAATATCTTGCCCTCCAGAGTAGATCGAAAAATACCAACCGGCAAACTAGTCACCAAAGACCGATATCTCTCTTCGCTTTCTTTCAGTTTAATTTCCGTCTGCTTGCGCTCGGTGATGTCCTCAAAAATAGCAGCAAACTCATCTATATTTGAATTATAAGCAAAAACAGAATAATACTTCCCGCTTTGTTTGTGGTACATTTCAAACTCAATCGGATTTCCTGTTTTTACCACCTGACCAAATGTAGTAAACCATTCGGGTTCGGTTCCGGGTAGCATTTCAGATACCCTTTTACCAATTGCCGTCTCTTTTTTTAAATCAGTGAAATTTCCATATAAAGAATTCATATCTTTATATATACAATCTATCATATTCATGTTGTTATCGTAGATTGCTTCACAGAAAACGATTCCTGATGATACACTTGTAAACAAACCTTTGAATTTGCTTTCGCTTTCTTTCAGTACTTCCTCTGCCAGCTTGCGCTCGGTGATGTCTCGTATTATTGTGCCGAACATTGTCTCGCCATCTGTCTTGACCCTGAAGGACACGCTTTGCACCGTCTTGCTAGTACTATCCGAACAGTGAATATCTTGATCATGTAGGCGGCCATCCCATGAAGTATCTTCTCCCTTTATGGCTCCAAGCAATCCGGCTTTGAGCTGCGTGTGCATTTCTGGCGTTTTCAAGTCTGCGTGTGCCAACTGAATCTGGACATCCCACAAGGGTTGTCCCAGTACATCTTCCCGGCTCAGACCAGTGATCCTTTCCTGCGCTCTGTTCCATTCAATAACGATACCTTTATCACTTGAAAGGGTGATGCCATCGAATGATTGTCCAACGACACTGCGGTATTTCTGCTCACTCTCCCGCAACGCTTTCTCAGCCTGCTTGCGCTCGGTGATGTCTCTCGCAATATAAAGAACCGAGTTTTTTGTTTTTGGAGTTGCCCTGCCTTCAAACCATATTGTTTTGTCATCAATTACCATAGGGTATTCAATGATATTTGTTTTGTTTTCATCGAGGCATTCACGAATAAATTCAAGAAAAATATCGGCTTCAGATTTCGGAAATACTTCATGCAGTGTTTTACCAATTGTATCATCCGAAGGTTTGAACATAAGTTCCGGTGATGTTGGGGCAATATTGATATATCTTCCGTCATAATCCATTTCAAACACAATATCCGTCATCGCATTAAAAAGAGTTCGCAAATTGTTCTCGCTCTCCAGTAGCTTCTTGTCCGCCTGCTTGCGTTCGGTGATATCGCGGGCAATAATCTGAATCATCGGTTCTTCACCATAATTTATAGGAACACCGATAACTTCAACATGGATGACCTTGCCATCCAGCCGGATAAACCTTTGTTCCATAGCAACTTTTGATTCTTCTCTACTGAATAGTTTTTTTATATTTTCCAGACCGATTGCCCTGTCGTCGGGATGTATAAAATCAATGGCTGATTTTCCCACTACTTCATCCAGGCTTGTTGCACCTACGAGTTTTAGCCCACTATTATTGATATGCAAAATCTCTGTCATATTATGAATCGCAATTAAATCAGGCGAGTTTTCAATAAGCAGACGATATTTTTTCTGGCTTTCTTTATGTTCTTCCTCACGCTTTTTACTTTGTTCGCGTAAATCGTCCAACTCAGCTATGAGTTGCTCTTTGGTTTTATCAATATCTTTAATCATGAAGTCCTCCAGTATTATTCATTATAAAATTAAACAATTTTTCTTCGATTTTCTCTTCGTGTTATATGTTTGCTCACTATTCATTATATGGGTTTTATAGGAATGGTAAAATTAAATACTGAACCCCCTGCTTTGCCAATTGAAATGCCTGCTTCTAAGCTTTCCACCCAAATTTTACCGCCGTGTTTTTCAATAAATTCCTTACAGAGGATAAGCCCAAGCCCGGTACCTTCTTCGTTATTTGTTCCTTTGGTTGAATAGCTTTCGCTAAGAGTGAAGAGTTTTTCAATTCTATCTTTAGGTATTCCAATCCCCGTATCGCTTACCGAAATTA